>DATGMY010000026.1:0-4181 GCA_035307005.1 Flavobacterium sp.
GGAGCGGTCTGTTCATTGGTCTCATTCGTTAGTTGAAACTATGTACTTTAAGTGCAAGACTTTCAGTTTCTAAAAATTTTTGCCACGGATTAAAGGATTTTTAGGATTATAAAAAATCTGTGTAAATCCTTTAATCCGTGGTTTTTTTTTTCAATCAGACTTTTAGTCTGAAATCAAACCTATTGACTTTCAGTTCATAGTGGTTTAGCTAACAGGTCGCTCCTAACGGAGCTTTTATTTTCAAATAATTTATTTTTCTATGAACAGCCTGTTCCTACGGAACGTTTTGGGTTTATAAAAACAGGCATAGATAAAAGTTTAAATCACTTCCTTCCGAAAAGTAATATTTTCGAAACCTTACAACACTTACAAGAACACTGAAAATCAATAATCTATTAATCAAACTCAGGTTAGAAGAGTTTTTTAGTAGAATTAAAAAAAGACTGTCGTTTCAGACAGCCTCCTTCTTATTAGTTGAGCTTTGGTAAATCCAAACTTGGTTTTTCTGCTTTGGCGTTTCCGGTTTTCAGATAGGTATCAAACCACTGCAACATTCTCAGGTTGTAATCATATTTTGATCCTGAGTTTCTGTTTCCGTGTCCTTCTCCGGGATAATAAATGAGCCTTACGGGTACTTCAGGTTTGCGTACTTTGATGTGGCGGTACAATTCCATAGACTGTGCCGGATGTACCCGGGGATCTTCAGAACCGTGCATAATCAAAATAGGTGTTTGCGAACGATCTACATAATAAATAGGGCTGCGTTCTAAATTCTTTTGCCAGTTGTCCCAAATTCTTGAGCGGGAATGAACGAGATATAATTCATCAGGAATATCGCTTGTGCCCCATTTAGAAAGGTTGTTGCTGATTCCGACAAACATTACTGCTGCTGCAAAACGGTCGGAATAATAAGTACTCATCCACGCAGAAGCATAACCACCGTAAGAACCACCGGTAACTCCGATACGGTTTTTATCGGCAATTCCCTGTGCAATGAGATAATCAACACCATCTACAATATCATCAAATTCTTTTCCTGCCAAATCTCCCTGACTGCTGTATGTAAAAGCAGTACCACGACCAGTACTTCCACGATAATTCGGGTAGAAAACGGCATATCCTCTGGCTGCCGATGCTTGTCCGGGATTGGAATAACCTGTCAGCCATCCGTTGCTGTAATGAGCTTCCGGACCTCCGTGAACTACCGTGATTAAAGGAACGGCTGCACCTTGTTGGTAATTGGTAGGGTAAATCAAAATTCCCTCAATATCAAATTGTCCGTCGCGGGCTTTGTAGGTAATAACTTCCTGTTTTCCGAGTTGTAAATTTGCCAGCCAGGGGTTGTGATCGGTTTTTTTCTCAGGTGTAGCATTTCGTTTATTGGAGATAGTAAATACCTCAGACGGATGCATTGGCGTACTCGCTACAAAAGAAAACGTATTGTCAGCGGCTTTTGAAAAAGACGTGATGGCGTGATTTTTAGTACTGTAAATTACCTCTTTTTTGGCTCCGTCCGGACGAATGGTTCCCAAAACAGAACCGGTTCCCTCGCTTGCCAGAAAGTGAATCACATTTTTATCTTTCCAGATGATTTGTTCGTATTTTCCAGGGAAATTTTCGTCAATAATCTGAGGTTTTCCTCCGTTGGCAGAAACAATTAAGATGGAACCATCTGTCGGGTCGTTAAGATCTTTGGCTGCTTTTAAAGCAATTTTTGTTCCGTCGGGACTCCAGACAATTTGCCCTAATTTACCCTGATTATCAACAGATGCAAAGATATTTCCTGTAGAAATATCCACTATTTTTACGGCTTGTTTCATATACGAATCATCTACTGAGGAAGTAGGAGCTACCGAAATAGCTGCTTTTGTTCCATCGGGACTCCAGCTCAACATATATACAGAGCCTTCGATATTAAGATCTTTGGTGCTATTCGGGTTATTCAGATCGTGTACAAAAGCTTTTCGCTGTCCAAAGTTCTCTTCGTAAAAATCAGGTGTATAAGTCAATGTAGTTTTCGGTTTTTCACCTTGATCCATTGTACTGAAAAGAATTTTGTTTCCATCGGGACTCCAGCTGTATCCTAAGATATTACTGCTGTACGAAAACACTTGTGTGGCTTCTCCACCAGCAAAATCAATTTCATAAACAGCATTGGTAGCCTCTCCGGGTTTACGACTTATAAAAGTTAACGTTCCTTTTCCGGGACGAAACGCCATTTGGCTTACGCCCGAAATAGTATGATAAGGTTTGGTTACACCTGTTGCTGCATTTAATACGTACAAGTGATTGGCATTGGGTTTGTTGGTTTTCAACGGATCTTCCGGCACACTAAGTGTATAAGCAACAAATTTTCCATCGTCTGATACAAGACTCGAAGTTACGGATTTTGTTTCTGCAATATGTTCGGCAGTAACTTGTGCATAAACGGTACTAAAAGAACTGACCAACAAAAAGACCGCTAAAAACCAATTTTGAACCGAATAAAACTTAGGTAAGGTACTTTTTTTTCTCATTATGATATATTTTGGGATTATTGAGGGTTAAATATACCTATTTTGAAAAAAGAAAGCAGTTTAAAGAAGTGCTTTGACCTTTCTTTAACATTTTATAACAGTTGTTTGACAGGAATTATATTAAAAATGAAAACCAAAAACTGCTTTCACGCCCATTTTCCGTGCATTGGGATTTTCGAGATAATTTCCACGCCACGTAACATCAATGCGAAGGCATTTAAAAATGTTGCCTACGCCTACAAAATATTCATAATAAACTTTGTCACTCGGTGCTTTGTAAGTAATGTTTGAAGCGTTGAGGTCAATGTTTGCCTGAGATACATTTCCCCACGCACCTCGAATTCCGACAAACTCACGAATGCCTAATTTGCGGATTCCGGGAATACGTGAAAACAACCGTCCGTTGAAATTGTGTTCCAAATGCAATGCAATGTATTCATCAGTGATAAATTCATAATAATCTAATTGGCTGAACGCATTATCAATAATAAAATAGGATTGGTTGCCGGGAAGAACGCTCATCAATCCCAGAGGAACGGTTCCGTATGTTTTTCCGGCTTCTAAAGTAGGAGTGAAGCGTCCGAATCCGCCGACTAAAATCGGATGACGGTACAATAATTGTATTTTTTTGTAATCAAAATCACTACCCAGCATTCCTTTCACACCTAACGAATAATTAAAGAAAACCCGTGCGTAATTGTAATCCACATCGGTTCGGTCCACGCCGTATCCTACGGTTTTTCTGCGGGGTGTATAATCCACGGAAAGATTGATTTCTGATTGTTTTAATTCCGGCTGAATGTTTCCGTTCTCGTCATAAAATCCCAATGAAAAAGTAGGGGATGCCGATTTAAGTGTTTTATAATTGACCGATGTAGAAAACTTTAAATTTTTCAAAGGTTCAATTTCCAATCCGACAGAACTTAAATTGATGTTGGATAATTTAGAATTATCCCCACTTGCCAATAATGCACTTGATGCAAAGCTTCGCCCTAAAACATCGGTAATCGGGGAGAGGGTAGCTGCAATTTGCTCTACATCACGGCGGTTTCCGGCAAATAGAATGAAACGTGATTTTTGGTCAAGCATAAACCTGCCCGAGATTCCATATTTGAACTTATCATCTTTAAAACCGTAGGCGGTATAACCTTCCAGACGCCACATATCGTTTTGCCCGAAATAGGTTCTTCCTCCCATTCGCAGACGGAATCCTTCAATATCATTGAATCCGAACGAAGAGAAAATAGGACCGTAGTCGAAATTTCCTATTTGTACATAATCACTTGCTAAGATGGTACCGAGGTTTACATAAGTTTGAAAACGTTTGTTTTGCTGCAATTCGTCCAGCATCGTGTAAATTCCTTTTTCCTCTTCCGAAAGCGGTTCAAAACGATAGCCTTCCCAAAATTCATCGGGACGGTTCATCAGGGCTTCATTAAAAGTATTTACCTCGCTTCGGTAAAAATTGAGCGGTTTCTTTTTATTGAAGTCGAAATTTTGGTAATACGTGGTTCGTTTGCCATACATTCCTTTGGATTTCTCGCTTTGACGAATGCTGAAATCGGTCATTAAATGATCTTTGGTCAAAAGAAAAACGGAGTCGTTCAAAACCTCAAATTCCTGCTCAATATAAATATCGCGTACCCAGTTGATATTGGCATCACG
>DATGMY010000027.1:0-4377 GCA_035307005.1 Flavobacterium sp.
CATCGACCCGTCTGTTGGTTTTAATTGGAAATGGGAAGTAAAAGGCAAAGGCGATATCGACAATCACTATTTTGACAATTTTGTTTTTAAAGCCGGTGTGAAATTAGGTTATACATTTTAATATAAAATCCACTCATTATAGGTGAGCCTGTATTATTTAATTACAGGCTTTTCTTGTTTTTAAAACTTAACTAAACCACTATGGACTGAAAGTTCATAGGTTTGATTTCAGACTGAAAGTCTGATTGAAAAAAAAACCACGGATTAAAGGATTTACACAGATTTTTTATAATCCTAAAAATCCTTTAATCCGTGGTAAAATTTTTAGAAACTGAAAGTCTTACACTTAAAGTGCATAGTTTCAACTAACGAATGAGACCAATGAAATCTTAGCTTTTTAACCTGAGTTCGATTATTTTTATCCATTGGAATGGGCTTTAGCCTAACCATTTTTTAGGCTAAAGCCTTTTTTTATGCTTTATTTCTTTTATCGGGCTAATGCCTGATGCTATTAATCGAACTCAGGTTTTTAAACTTTCAACAAAAAATACACTATTTTTGGAGCTTTGGAGTTATTATTAAATGAAACAATTACTTTTCTTTGTATGGAGTTTACTGGTTTTTACTGTTGCGAATGCGCAGGAAACAAACTCGTTGTACAAAAACAAAACGATTGTTTCCGATTCGCTTACACAAATGATCTCGTTAGACAGCGTAGCGTTGAACAACAATTATTTTAAAATCACCGATAAACAAGGCTTTCCCATAGACTCTCTTTGTTATTCAGTGGATTTTAATTCAGCAACATTGACTTTAGAACCGCTCAACGATACTTTGGTGGTTTCTTACTTGAACTATCCCGATTTTCTTACCCGAACCTATGCCCTTTACGATACCAAACGTATTGTCCCCAACGAAGATGGCGCATATATTTTTACGGTTCCGGAAAAGAAAGCCGCTACTTTTATGCCGTTTGATGGATTGAATACCAACGGAAGTATTTCACGTGGAATCACTGTGGGAAACAATCAGAATTTAGTAACCAATTCCAATTTGGATTTACAGATCGTTGGAAATTTATCCGACAAAGTACAAATCCGTGCGTCGTTGCAAGATAGTAATGTTCCGTTGCAAAATGGTGGATATTCTCAAAAGATGGACGAGTTTGACCAGATATTTATGGAGCTTTTCTCAATGAACTGGAGTATAAAAGCCGGTGATTTGTTTTTAGAAAACCGAACATCACGGTTTTTGAATTTCAATAAGAAAGTTCAGGGAATTTCCGGTTCGGTACAATTTGGAAACGAACATTCCAAGACGACTATAGAAACTGCAGCAGCATTGGTTCGCGGACAATATGCCAAAAGCGAATTTGTGGGACAGGAAGGAAATCAGGGACCGTATAAACTCAAAGGAAGCAACAATCAACTGTATATTTTAATCATTTCAGGATCGGAATCGGTCTATGTAAACGGGCGTAAACTTACACGTGGCGAACAAAACGATTATGTGATTGACTACAATTCGGGCGAAATACGCTTTACCACTTTATTTCCAATTACTTCCGAAATGCGGATTGTTGTGGAATACCAATACACCGACCGCAATTACACTCGTTTTCTCGGTTATGGAGGCATTAAACACGAGCGTGAAAAATGGAATATTGCTGGTTATGTTTACACCGAAACCGATATTAAAAACCAGCCGCTGCAGCAAAATCTCAATAAAGAACAAATCGATATCCTGAGACAAGCCGGCGACAGTACTTCGTTGATGATGGCACCGTCTGCTTATTTAGATACCTATTCCGAAAACAAAACACTGTATAAAAAAGTAATTCAAAACGGTTATGAATTTTATCAATATTCAAACGAACCAACAGATACTTTATATATGGTTTCGTTTAGTTATGTAGGACCAAATAACGGAAATTACCGATTGGCAAATTCGTCAACCATTGGCAAAATCTACGAATTTACCGAACCTGAAAACGACATTTTACAAGGAGATTACGAACCATTGATTCAGCTTATTGCTCCTACACGACTGACTTTGGCAACTGTTTTAGGGGCTTATAAACCGAAAGATTATACTTCCGTTGATTTCGAATTCGGATTCAGCAACAACGACCAAAATCTCTTTTCTCCCATTGACGATGACGATAACAAAGGTTTTGCCGGGCATCTCAATGCAACGCATCGTGTATTGAATAATAAATGGAAAGCCGATGTTTTTGGAACAATACAATATGTAACAGACAATTTTCAAACCATCGAACGTTTGTATTCCATCGAATTTGACCGCGACTGGAACGTGGCAAACACTTTTGGAAATCAATCGTTGGTAACGGTAGGAACAAAAGTTTTCCCTAACGAAAACAGTTTTTTAACTTATGAATACAGCCGTTTGGAATACAAAGACCATTACACCGGTCACAAACAATCGTTGACGGGAAGCTACCAGATCGATCATTTTAATTTTACAACCAACAGTAGTGTTTTATCAGCAAGTGGTCGTATGTACAACACCGATTTCATCCGAAGTAAATCGCAGGCAATATATCAGAAAAATAAAAACTGGGCGGGTTCTCGATTGGATTTGGAAGATTACCGCGTCAAAGAAGTTCAGACACAATTGTTTCAAACACTTTCACAAAAATATTCCGAAATTGATGTTTTTGCTGGTCGTGGTGATACGTTGAATATGTTTGTAGAACTGGGATATAAATACCGTGTAAACGACAGTTTGCAAAACAATATTTTAGCCAACGTTTCCAAAGCACATTCATTTTATGTCAAATCGCAATTATTTAAAACAGAAACCAGCGATTTGTCGGTTTATGCCAATTACCGCAGATTACGATATACAGAAACCGGAGAAACGGAACCCACGCTCAATTCCAGAATTACCTATAACGACCGTTTTTTTAACAACCTTATTCAATCCAATACGATTTACGAAACCTCATCAGGTTCGGTAGCCCAGCAAGAGTTTACCTACATACAGGTAGAACCCGGTTTGGGAACGCACATGTGGAACGATTACAACGACAACGGCATTCAGGAATTGGAAGAATTTGAACCGGCTCCTTATCCCGATCTGGCAATTTATGTACGAATGTATCTGCCTAATCAAAATTTTGTGAAAACGCATCAGACTAAATTGACCCAGATTTTCAATTTTAATTTCAGTACCTGGCAAAATGAAACGGGATTTAGAAAATTTGCCAGTCGTTTTCACATTCAGTCATCCTTTATCATTGACCGAAGTATTTTGCGCGACGGAAACAGCATTGCGTGGAATCCGTTTGGAACAGCAGGCGAAGAATTGGTTGCAGAAAATTCCAATATCCGCAATTCGATTTATTTCAACCGAAGCAAACAAAAATATACAACGGTCTATTCTTTAATCAATAATCGGGCTAAAAACCTGATGAATTACGGAAGTTTAGACAATAAGATCACAACACATCAATTGCAGTTTCAGCATTTGCTCAACAAATGGTGGCTGGCACAACTCACTACAAAATATGATATTGTGGAAAGCGTTTCAGAAAATTATGGTGCTAAAAATTATCTTTTGAACAACATTGGTTTGCATCCTCGTATCAGCTATCTTTTCTCACAAAACGCCCGCGTGGAGCTCTTTTATGAATGGAAAAACAAAGAAAACACGCAAGGAGATTTAGAAATATTGGAACAGCACCGCATCGGGACCTCATTTAACTGGAGTACTTTACAAAAATTTACGTTGAACGGAGAGTTTTCATTTTATCAAAACAAATTTACCGGAAATCCGCTTTCAGCAGTTGCGTATCAAATGCTGGAAGGATTGCAACCCGGAAAGAACCTCACGTGGCGGTTGCTTTTTCAACGAAATCTGACCAAATATCTGGATGCCAATATCAGCTATCAGGGGCGTACAAGCGAAACTTCAAAAACCATTCATACAGGAAGTATTCAACTTCGTGCTTTTTTTTAAAAACAAAATCACTATATTTGTTGTTCATTCAACATAAAACCCAATGAAAAAATTAACAATTATAGCATTAGTTGCTGCTTTTGGATTCGTTTCCTGTAAAGATACGGACAAAGAAACAAATACTACAGACGTAACTACCGAAACAACTGCGCCTGTCAATGAAGCCGCACAGGCAAACAGTCACGATGGGCACGACCATTCACACGACGGACATGATCACAGTCACGACGGACACAGCCACGGCAATGAAACTGCCCAGGGTATGAATCCGCCGCATGGAGAACCCGGACACCGTTGCGACATTCCTGTTGGAGCACCGTTGAACTCAGCTCCGACTCAACCTGCTGCTTCTACTCCTGCCAACTCTGACGGACAAGGATTTTTAGGAAGCGGAGA
>DATGMY010000028.1:0-4279 GCA_035307005.1 Flavobacterium sp.
TGAACCAATCTCATTAAGAGAAAAAATAAAAGAGATTCTGAAAAAAACTTTAGAAAATTACAAAATCATTGAAAGCTGAATCCTTTTTCTGGTTATATATCGTAACTTTGCAGCTATTATTTAAAATAAAAAATGCGTTTACACAGAAATTTGGTTTTTGCGGTAATTGATTCGTTGTTAAACATTTTCAACGAAGGCGAATATGCCGATAAAGAAGTCGCAAAAGCTTTGAAAAGAGATGTTCGTTGGGGAGCAAAAGACCGTAAATTTGTTGCTGAAACAATCTACGAAATCGTTCGTTGGAAAAGATTATATGTCGAAATTGCCGAAGTAAAAGAACCTTTTACCCGCGATGCTATGTGGCGGATTTTTGCCGTTTGGGCGGTCTTGAGAGGCATTTCATTACCCGACTGGAAATATTTTGAAAACACGCCGGTTCGAAGAATCAAAGGACGTTTTGACGAATTATCGAAAATACGAAAATACCGTGAATCTATTCCCGACTGGATGGATGAATTGGGCGAAAAAGAATTGGGCAAAGAAATCTGGACAAAAGAACTGACCGCTCAAAACCAACAGGCACAGGTGGTTCTGCGGGTAAATACACTGAAAACAACCAAACAGAAACTGCGTGCACAATTAATGGATTTGGATATCGAAACGGTTTTTGACGACAAATATCCGGATGCATTGATTTTAAAAGAACGTGCCAATGTCTTTATGACGCCTTTGTTTAAAGAAGGTTTGTTTGAAGTACAGGATGCTTCTTCACAAAAAGTTGTTCCGCTGTTGGATGTAAAACCGGGTATGCGTGTTGTAGATGCTTGTGCGGGAGCCGGCGGAAAAACACTTCACATTGCGGCAAAAATGGAAAACAAAGGACAGATTATTGCGATGGATTTGTATGAAAGTAAGCAAAAACAGCTGAAAATCCGTGCAAAACGCAACGAAGTTTTCAACGTGGAATACCGTATTATTGATTCGACCAAAGTCATTAAGAAATTGCACGACAAGGCTGATCGTGTTTTAATCGACGCTCCGTGTTCCGGTTTGGGAGTATTAAAACGCAACCCCGACAGTAAATGGAAACTGCAACCGGAGTTTATTGAGAAAATCAAAAAAACACAGGAACAGGTTTTGGCTGATTATTCAAAAATGGTAAAAACAGGCGGAAAATTGGTTTATGCTACTTGTTCGGTTTTACCTTCGGAAAATGAACAGCAAATCAAAAAATTCCTGAAAACAGAATTCGGGCAAAACTTTAGATTTATAAAAGACGAAAAAGTTTTAGCACATCAATCCGGTTTTGACGGATTTTATATGTGTTTAATGGAACGTATAAAATAGAATGTGATATTCAAAACAAAAAAAACCGAACGATCGTTCGGTTTTTTTGTTATTTGTTGACAGGAAAACCTTTGTCGATCCAATCAGTTTTAATGTTTTTGGGAATATTGAGCAATTTGGCATTGACAAAATCCATTTCTTGTAACGTTTTAAACGCCGGGCGAATGTTAGGACAAATGTCAAAAGGACAGCATCCGCAATAAATCACCACTTCTTTATCTTTGGATATTCCCGATAAATATTTTTTTAATTTTACGATGTTCTCTTCTTCATTAGCAGGTCCTGCATTATAGGAATTTTTAATCACTGCATCAGGTCCGATATTGATTACCACCGTATGCTGCATTCTGTTTTGTACAATCTTTTCTGCCAAAGCCGCAGGAGACATCAATTGATTCGGGTTCCAGGGTTCATTAAAGCCCTGTGCCTGCACTTTTGCAAAGCAAAATATAATCAATAATAAACTTATCCATTTTTTCATATCCTTTCATTTTAGATGAAATAAACAATAATCATTGTATAATGTCGTATTTCAAAATTAGGTAAAATGATATAACAATTTGACTTTAGGTCGTTGTTCATCGTATTACATCTTTTGACTTTAAGACTTTTAAACTCCCGATATCTATCGGGACGACTTAAATAAACTTTATCAGTCTCTCATACTGTTAAAAAACTCGTCGTTTGATTTAGTGTTTTTGATTCTGTCATGAATAAATGTAATGGCTTCTACCGGATTCATATCTGATAAAATATTCCGTAAAACAACCATTTTGCTATTAGTGAAACGATCTTGTAATAAATCATCACGACGTGTAGAAGACGAAGTCAGATCAACCGCAGGGAAAATACGTTTGTTGGCAATTTTACGGTCTAATTGCAATTCCATATTTCCGGTTCCTTTAAATTCTTCAAAAATCACATCGTCCATTTTTGAACCTGTATCGGTTAAAGCCGTGGCAATAATGGTCAGTGAACCTCCATTTTCGATGTTACGCGCCGCACCAAAAAAACGTTTAGGTTTTTGTAATGCGTTGGCATCTACTCCACCCGACAACACCCTTCCTGATGCCGGCTGAACGGTATTGTATGCACGTGCCAAACGAGTAATGGAATCCAGTAAAATCACGACATCGTGTCCGCATTCTACCAATCGTTTTGCTTTTTCCAAAACCATATCGGCTAATTCTACGTGGTAACGTGCTTCTTCGTCAAACGTAGAAGCTACTACTTCTGCACGCACATTGCGCTGCATATCGGTAACCTCTTCCGGACGTTCGTCAATCAACAACACAATCTGGTAAACTTCCGGATGGTTATCGGCAATTGCGTTGGCAATTTCTTTTAACATCATTGTTTTACCGGTTTTGGGTTGTGCTACAATCATCCCACGCTGACCTTTACCAATAGGCGCAAATAAATCAATAATACGTGTGGAAAGTCTGGAATTATTGCCCGATAAATTAAATTTATCTTTTGGAAATAACGGAGTCAAATGCTCAAATGAAGGACGGTCGCGCACTTCATCGGGTTCGTGTCCGTTGATTTTTGTGATGCGTACCAATGGAAAATGTTGTTCGTTTCCTTTCGGAGGGCGAACAATCCCCCTGATAGTATCTCCTTTTTTCAATCCAAACAAACGGATTTGGGATTGTGAAATATAAATATCATCCGGAGATTTTCTATAGTTGTAATCCGAGGATCTTAAATAACCGTGTGAGCCTCCGTCTTTCGGAACTTCTAAAACTCCTTCACATTCAATAATCCCATCAAATTCATAATCCGGGTCACGGTAATTTTGTTTTTTTTGATTTTTATTTTTGTGGGGTTGTTGCTCTGCTTCTTGTGATGTTTCACCTTTCGATGAATCGTCATTATTTGTAGATTTATTGGCTGGTTGTCCCGAAGAAATTTTTTCTTTATTTGTATGAGTTTCTTTAACGGGTAAATCTTCCTGATTTTGAGTTTTTCTTGCTTTAGGTGCAGATTTTTGTTCTGTATTTTCGGAAGGAATAGATTCTTTTTCTTCTACATTGAACGGTAATTCTGTAGCTGGGGGAGCAATTCTTCTTCTTTTTCCTTTTTTACCAGCGTCCTGAGACGATTCTGCAGACTGATTTTCTATAGTGGAAGACGATTCATTTTCTTGCCGGGCAAGTATATTGTCTATCAAATCATCCTTTTTAACGTTTAATTTTCCAATACCTAATGTTTTGGCAATTTCTTTAAGTTCGGGCAATTTCAGCCCCTTTAACACGTTTCTGTCAAACATAAATATGACGTTGTTGTTTTAATTAATATTGTGATTTCTTTTTTAAAGAAAGGAATCTTTTTTTAAAGATTGAAAGTTCGAACAATGAAGAAGTTACGACATTTCTGGTGCAATATTACAATATTTTTTTTAATAATTAATAGGTTTTTATAAAATTTAAGTGGTATTTTTGCCTGCAAATCGGTAAGAACTATGATCCAACGGATACAAACTGTTTATTTAGCATTAGTCTTTATTGTTTCAGGAATTTTATCCTTGGTTTTCCCTTTGTGGAAAGATGCGGCAGGTATGGATTATCACGTAGGTAGAAATACGATCTATGTTTTATTATTTGGATTATCGACTGCATTGAGTATTTTTTCGGTTTTATCCTATAAAAAGAGACAAACTCAATTTGTGTACAACAGATTGAACATCATATTGAACTTTATATTACTAGGATTATTTGTGTATCAGTCGCTAAACTTATCCGGAGAAGCGCAAGTTTCTGAGAAGGGTATTGGGATGTTTCTTCCACTTGTATCTATCTTTTTGTTAGTTTTTGCCAACAAAGCCATCAAGAAAGACGAAGATCTCGTAAAATCTGCTGACCGTATTCGATAAACCTTACATCTTAGTTTATTAGTGCGTTAAAAAATCCGGCAAATGCCGGATTTTTTT
>DATGMY010000029.1:0-6159 GCA_035307005.1 Flavobacterium sp.
TCTCAACATCGTGGACGTTGTTTAAAATCTATTGATGATGGAAAAGAGAAAGCAAGACAAGTTAGCATCCGCAGGTAAGCGATGCAAAAAGGAAACTCCCCCGTTTTTCAAGAAATTACGCACAGCAGGATTGGTATTGGCCGCAATCGGAACATCGATTGTTGCCGCACCAATTGCACTTCCTGCGATTGCTGTAACGATAGGTGGCTATGTGCTACTTGGCGGAACAGTAATCACCGCTGTAAGTCAAACTGCAGTTGGTGAATCGGATTGTGATGTGGAGTAAAACCGACGATGAAAATCATGTCGGAAAGAAAGTAAATTGTAAAAATCAGTTCTCCAGGGGAATACCTTGGAGAACTCAAAATCAAAAATTATGTCAGAGAAAAAATGTTTAGAAGATGAATTGAAAGTAAGCGTTTCAAAGAAGCGTCCAAAATTCAAAGCAGGAACAGACCTAGCAACTTCAGTGAATTCACTTCACGTGGATTCAAGCAAAGAAGAAACTGAAGATTCTGAGATCATTAAGATCTCGCTTCATATGGTTTCAAAATCTTGTGTGGAAGTTTGCTAGTAATTGTAGACTAAAATCAAAATTATGAGCCACCAAGCAGTATTGCCTGGTGGCTTTTTTATTTATTAAAATTTAGAAATTATGGAATATACAAATGACAATACAACGATAATTGGAACAGTATCGGGTACGATACTGAGCGTCGTGGCCATGTTTGATGCTGGGGATATTATTAAGACGGTAATTATGGCTACGATTGGGGCTGTGGTTAGTTTTTTGGTGAGTAGAGGGTTGAAGTGGTTGTGGGGGAAGTGGAGGAAGTAGGGTTTTATGTTTGAGAACTTAATTGATGATTTTTAAATAAGGTTTTATTTGTTAGTTTTATGGTAATAAAAACCGGTAAAACTGTACAATAAATTTATTTCAAAAATGCTTAATTCAATTAGGCTGGATATATAAAAAGTTAGCGGAAACCCTCAGGGCGACCGTGCAAGAATTAACGTTAACGGATATGAAACATATTTTTAGTGACATTAGACATTTTTGGAGGACTGATCAACACGCAGTCCAACCCGATGTATTTTTATTTTTATCCTACACTTATTTTTTTAAAACAATTTTATTATTGACCCACATTTGGAACATTTATTTTTGGAGAGTTGATATTTTTTTGGAGGAACGACAAAATCAAAAGAGCCAATTTTTCCCACGTCATATTTGGGTTCTGTGCATCTTGATAAGTCTATTTACCATTGACAGCTACGGACAAATCAAACCACCACAAACATCGCAGTTTGAAAACCAACATAAACGGACTCCTTCTCAAAATCAAGTAATGGGTTCAAATGTAAATGATGCTATAGAACAGACATTTATAAATGCTGAAAAGAAGATGGGAGGGTACATTAATAGACCATATCTTACACCTGAACAGAACAAAAAGGCAGCCCAACAATATCAAATACAGCAATTACAAAATCAGTCAGGTTACGGAAATCCAACTGCCGAAAACGACTTCAACCAAATGACACCTCAAGCCAAAATCGAAAAAGAAATGGTTGACTTGTTGAGAGAAAACCAATACGGAAACTCCATTACAAACGAGAAAGAATATTACAATTCCGAATATTTCAAAAATGACTTATCGGGTTACATTAACGCAAAACAAGTAATTCAAGAAATGCTAATTGGCAAGCAGAATTTGAGCATTAAAGATGCTTTTTACTTTTCGGAAGCAGCATTTGGCGACCTGCATTTAACTTATGGAGAATACAACAAGACAATAACAGCAAACGTAAGTTTCATTTTAAAATGGCTTAAAGAAAATAATTACAATCAAACTGACCCCGAAGCACTACATTTCGGCATTCAAAAATTCATGTCTGATACCTTATATATTACCGTTGATGGTAAAAGACAAGGACATATTCCTTATTATTACGATTATATTGATGTTCTTTCAGGAAAAGACAGAAGAAATTACTTTGTAACAAAAACCATTGCCACGGGGAGCGGACAATGCCACACGTTCCCAATAACATATTTGATTTTAGCCGAAGCGCTCGATGTTGATGCTAATTTGGCTTATAATCCGCAGCATTCCTTTATTCGCTACAAAAATAATCAAGGTGCAGTAATCAACTACGAAACAACCGTTGATAAGTATTTACCAAATTCTTTCTACATAGAAACTCTTCCTGTAATGGCTGAAGCACAGCGAAACAGTTTGTATGTAACCGACCTAAGCAAAAAACAAGTTGTCGCATCAGTACTATTTGACTTGGCAGTTAATTTCATTAAAGAACATTGGTTACACGACAAATCATTTATAGTTGATTGCATCAGAACAGCAGAGCCTTATTTCCCAAAACAAGGATTCATAAACACTGCAAACAACTATTTACATAAGCGTTTGTATGCAGACGACTTCAATAGCAAAATTCAGGAAAAGGGAATTCAGGACTTCAAAGAAATTGAAAGGTACCCTGATGTTATACAGGCATATAAAAATTATTACGGTTACATGGAAAGCGTGAGTAAATTAGGTATTCAGGATTTTCCCGAAGCGGAATATTTACGAATACTTTCCTATTATGATAACAAAGGGAAAATCCAAACAGCACAAAAAATAAATGCAAAATCAAAAAAATCATTATTTATAAATTAATACTTTTACTATGATGAAAACTTATATCCGAATTTTCATAGCAACTTCGTTGCTTCTTTGTGCTTGTAAAACACAAAAACCAATAATAACTGATGGTGTCGCTCACACACCTGCAGGAGATATTCAACAAAAAGCAGATACAACTAACTACAATTATTTATCGCCAAAATATTATGGTATTCCTAAAAAAATATTCAAAGAGTTGGAAAACTATGAAATGGCTTTTATAGAACTCAAAGCCATGTTAGAAGAAACCATAGAGCCAAATTTTGAAAGAGCTGTTTTTATTAGTGAAAATGCGTACAACGAAAATAAATACTCGTATGATGATTTTCAATACGCAATAAGTCAACATCAATTTTTTATTGAAACATTAATAGCTGCAAATGACAAAAGTGGTACTATTGATTTTAATATAAAGGTAAATCAATACGGCAGATTTAATTTGGATGATATACGATATCCACCCAATGAGAAAAAAGAACTTTATCAAAAAGCTCTAATTAATAGTATGATATTTAAATATTTAACAGATACAATCTACACCTTGTTTCCTAACGATAGTAACTCTATGGGTATTTTCTATCATACTCCATATACTTATGCTTCAAAAGATCCATTTGGCATTAAAAATTGGTCAAATTCTCAAGTTCTTAACCTTCTTATTTCAAAAGAGCAAAAAGGTAACTGTTTCGCTTTAACCGCATTCTACAAAATACTATCTGACAGGATGAAGTCAGATGCAAGAATTTGTACAGCACCCCAGCATATTTACATACAACATAAAGATGAAAAAGGAGATTATTACAATGTAGAACTTGCAACAGCAGGTCATCCTGGTGATGGAACAATTCAGACATTAACCCACACCACAACAGACGCAATTAAAAGCGGAATTGCTTTAAGAAGCTACGATTCCAAACAGAGTGTTGGTTTATGTTTGGTAAATCTCGCTAAAAGCTATGAGCATAAATTCGGTTCTAAAGATGATGACTTTTTATTGAAATGTGCGGAATTGGTCTTGAAGCATGACCGATTAAACTTAAATGCTCTATTGTTAAAACAGCAAGTTTTAGATGCAAGAGTAAAAAGTTACTCAATGGAAAAAAATATTAACGAAATCAACAAACTAAAAGCAAATCCTGAAATCTCACAATCGATCTACGAATTAGAAAAACATATTGTATTATTATATCGTCTAGGATACAGACAAATGCCTTTCGATATGCAAAAAATTATTATGTCAGGGATAATGCCTGAAGACTTTGAAGATAAAAATCCAAGACCCTTTACTACTATAGACCCGAAAGACGAACACAGAAAAAAGTTTACAACCCTTTATGGCGGATTATTTCAGGAAGTATTTGTAACAAAAGAATTTGAGCAATATGGTCATTTTATTTTTCAAACTTCAACAAATAAACTGACATTAATAGACACATCAGCACAAACTGGATTTTTAATTGACCCTGTTGCTTTTGCTTATGATTTCGGGGCAAGAATGTTTGATTCACGCGTTGGTATTTTTACCAGTAGAGACCCACATGAAAGCAGTTACCCACATTTGTCGCCATATTCTGCGTTTGGTAATAATCCTATTATATATATTGATCCTGATGGTAGAGATATAGTTTATTTTGATTGTGAGGGCAACGAAATAAAATCAAAGCGAGTTACTTCTGATGAAGTATTTATGACGTATGTACAAACTGGAACATCCGCTAACAAAGGTCCAGTTTTTGAAAAAGCTCCAATGCCAAATCGTATTACTGTTTATTCTGCTTATGAAAAAGCTAAAAATCGTGATTATAACAAATATGATTATGATATAGCAGCACAAACATTTTTATTTAATCAAGATAGAAAAGATGGGAACTTACCTGATAAAGGAGTTGGAGGAGACCCATCAAATACTCCTGAACTCACTCCAAATACAGTTAAAGCTGTGATTTTGAAAGAAACGTTATATGGTTCTATAACATCAAAGAATGGCGATGTTGATATTATGCAAGTAAATGTAACGGGCGATTGGAGTGATAAAAAATCAAGATTAGGATTAACAAAGGGTTCAACAAAAGATTATAAACAAAGTATATCCGCTGGTATTACTTGGTTATATTGGAAAGGAGTTACAATATCTACTGTAAAAGATGAAAAAGGTAAAATCACAGGCTATAGTGCTGCTTGGACTGGAGGTGATGATTGGAATACAGCTGTTAAAAGATATAATGGTGGTGGTGATGTAAATTATATGGATAAGTTCAATGAGATTTTAAAAGCATTAGATAGTGGGGCTTCTTCAGACGGATATAAAGAACAGAAAAATGAAAAAAAATAACACAATTTACGCTTTGGTTATACTTATGATTATTTCTTGTACTAATTCAAAAATGACTCATAAAACTACTGATAATCAAAATGATATTAATCATAAGCAGACGTTTACATATAATAACAATGATATAATCGAAGAATTTATCTATTTAGGGAGTTTAAGTCTTGATAAATTAGATTATCGTGTTTATAATTGTTTTAGAAAAATCAAAATAGCACAAGATTACCGAGGTCAATCAATAATTTTGTTTATAGCTAAAAGTGATACGTTAGCATATCATCTTGACTCTAATGAAGATTTTCCAGATAGTTTAAATAATCAGACATTTTATTTAGATGGTGTACCTTTTAAAATAGACGAGTTATCTAACCCTTTATGTTTACAAAAGGGATGTTATGAATTGGAAGAATCATTTAAATCAACAATACTAAGTTTAGATTCACTCAATGTTAACCACTCCAAATAACCACACACATTTGCAAGATGCTACAAGCCAACTCGCAAAAAAGGCTTGCAAAAGAGTGTCCTTTTCCTATCCAAGAAAAGTCGTTTTTAAAAAAATGCCTATCTTTTCAAAAAATAAAAATAAACATTCGCACAGCAGTCATGAACAACCATATCCCAATCTGAAAATGACTTATAAATCATTGAAAATATAAACTTTGGCTACAGGAAAAAAAGAAGGGCATCCGCTAACAGCACCTAAGAAAACATGGGGCGGACAGTGGTTTCCGCAAGGTTTGTTCTTCGTGGCTATCTTTGTCACGGGCGGACAGAAAATTGCTTCGAAAAGCCCCACGTCTCTTAGCTGCAAAACGTTATAGCTAATCGAACCCAGAGCTTTCAAGATTATGAAGAAAATAATATTTTTAGTTCTCATTTTTGTTGCATACACTACTTACGCACAGAATTATAATTTTAGCCAACACGAACGACAAAAAAAGCTTGCTCAGTATCATGATTCGTTGGAGGAATATGATTCAGCAATTGCTCACTATGACTCGATGCTTTCAACTATTGGTTTTTATCCCTATGATTATTTCGAAGCTTTCGAAACAGCATGGAAACAGCGAAACATAAATAAAGCAAATCATTATTTAACTCAAGGCACCTTGACTGGTCTAGATATTTCAAGATGGTATA
>DATGMY010000030.1:0-2778 GCA_035307005.1 Flavobacterium sp.
CTGGTTTGGGAGGGTGTTTTAAAATCGGCTCAATACATCGAACATTTTTCTAAAAATCATATTTTTTTGTTTCAGTTTGATGAGAAAAATATTGATACCATTGTATTAAAATCACTTAATCCTGAAGTGAATTTTCTTCAAAAAGAAGGTTTGCAATGGCTGAGCGATCATATTTTGACCAACGATGTCGAAATTCGTTATGGTGCTAAAGAATTTGGTGCTGACCGAAACGGCGAATTGTTTGAGCTTATTCAGCAGGGTGGCATTCTCAGTCAGGGGGAATTGTATCACCAAATCAAAAATATTTTGAAAAAATAATAAATTTTCACAGATTCATAACTCTCAACCCAATGGATGTTTTAGAACAAATAACTGCATTGCGCAACGAATTAAACGAACATAATTACAACTATTATGTCTTGGACAATCCTGTTATTTCTGATTTTGAATTTGATTTAAAACTCAAGCAACTTCAGGAGCTGGAAACAGTACATCCGGAATTTTTTGATGAAAATTCGCCTACGCAAAGAGTGGGGGGGAGTATTACCAAAAACTTTGAAACGGTAGTACATAAAAACAGAATGTATTCGTTGGAAAATTCGTATTCCCGTGAAGAATTAATCGATTGGGAAAAACGCGTCCAAAAAGTTTTGGGAAATGTTTCGGTGGAATTTGTCTGTGAACTCAAGTACGATGGTGCTTCTATTTCCATTACTTATGAAGAAGGAAAATTGCTTCGTGCAGTAACTCGTGGCGATGGATTTCAAGGAGATGACGTAACCAATAATATCAAAACGATTAAATCGGTTCCGCTAAAATTAAAAGGAGATTATCCTCAGAAGTTTGATATTCGCGGAGAAATTATCTTGCCATTGGCTGGATTCGAAAAGATGAATCAGGAATTAATCGATATCGGAGAAACACCTTATTCCAACCCAAGGAATACCGCTTCGGGAAGTTTAAAATTGCAAGACAGCGGCGAAGTTGCCAAACGTCCGCTGGAATGTTTGCTCTACAATATTTTAGGAGCAGACCAACATTTTCAAACACATTTTCAAAGTTTGGAGGCTGCACGAAGCTATGGATTTAAAGTACCGGTTCAGTCAAAATTAGTCAAAAGTATTGAAGAAGTTTTTGATTTTATTGACTACTGGGATGTTCATCGTCACGATTTGCCTTATGAAACCGATGGTGTTGTCATCAAAGTAAACGATTTGTACCAGCAGGAAGAATTGGGATATACGGCAAAAAATCCTCGTTGGGCAATTGCTTATAAGTTTAAAGCCGAACAGGCAGTGACTACTTTAGAAAGTATTTCGTATCAGGTGGGCAGAACAGGAGCAATTACTCCGGTAGCAAATTTAAAACCGGTACAACTGGCAGGAACTATTGTAAAACGTGCTTCGCTGCACAATGCCGACCAGATAGAAAAATTGGATATCCGTGTTCATGATACTGTTTTTGTAGAAAAAGGAGGAGAGATTATTCCAAAAATCATTGGTGTGGATTTTACTCAGCGTTCAATGGATAGTGAACCGACTCATTATATTGAAAATTGTCCGGAATGCGACACCGAATTGGTTCGTAAACCGGGGGAGGCACAGCATTATTGTCCGAATTTTTATGAATGTCCGCCGCAAATCATCGGAAGAATTGAACATTTTATAGGAAGAAAAGCAATGGATATTGAAGGTTTGGGCGGAGAAACCGTTACGTTGCTTTACAAAAACGGTTTGGTTACGAATTATGCCGATTTGTATGAATTGAAAAAAGAGCAAATTCTTCCTTTGGAACGAATGGCAGAAAAATCTGCGGATAATTTAATCAGAGGAATAGAGCAATCTAAAAATATTCCGTTTGAACGGGTTCTTTTTGCTTTAGGAATCAGATTTGTGGGCGAAACCGTTGCAAAAAAAATCGCACAGCACTATAAAAATATTGATGCTCTAATGGCAGCCGATTACAATCAGTTGATTACTGTGGATGAAATCGGAGATAAAATAGCGTTGAGCATTCGTTCGTTTTTTAAGAATGAAGGTAATCTGGAACTGATACAACGATTGAAAAACTATGGTTTGCAATTTGCAATCGAAGAAAAAGAAAGCACACAGGTTTCCGATAAATTTGCAGGAATGATTATGGTTGTTTCCGGAAAATTCGAACAATTTTCGCGTGATGAAATCAAACAAAAAATTGAAGATTACGGCGGAAAAAACGGTAGTTCTATTACCGGAAAAACCTCTGTTGTTATTGCCGGAGCAGATATGGGACCTGCAAAATTAGAAAAAGCCAATAAATTAGGGATTCCCATCTGGAGTGAAGAGTATTTTATAGAACAGCTTAATGATTAAGAGCCTGTTTAAATTTATAGAGGCCATTACTTAAATTCATGCATATGCTGTAAATCAATAGTGTTTTAAAATTAACATTATGTTTGTCATGCTGTAAGCATCTTTACCGGCACTGATAAGAGATTCCTACGGAATGACAAACGTTTTGTTAAAGGGTTTTTACAAAGTTTAAAAATAGGTAATTATCTGATGACCTCTATAAATAAATTTATACTTTTAACCTGAGTTCGATTATTTTTTCCATTGGAATGGGCTTTAGCCCATTCTGTAAATTCATCTCATAAGAGGCTTTAGCCTAACCATTTTTTTAGACTAAAGCCTTTTTTATGCTTTATTTCTTTTATCGGGCTAATGCCTGATGCTATTAATCGAACTCAGGTTCGTAAATAAAAGCTCCGTTAGGAGCGACCTGTAAAATGAACAGGAG
>DATGMY010000031.1:0-2810 GCA_035307005.1 Flavobacterium sp.
TCGGCATTCATTACTCCCACTAATGAAACATTGTCAAAATCCAGTCCTTTGGCAAGCATTTGTGTTCCGACCATTACGTCTATTTCGTGGTTTTTAAATCCATCGATCAGTTTTTCAAAAGCAAATTTTCCTCGTGTGGTATCCTGATCCATCCGGGCAATACGTTTGTTGGGAAACAACAGCTTTAAAGCATCTTCTATCTGTTCGGTTCCCAAACCCTTGGTCGAAAGATCGTGACTGTGACAAGCGTGACAATTCACAGGCATTGCCATTGAAAAACCACAATAATGACATCTCAGATTGTTGGAATTTTTGTAATACGTCAGACTCACGTCACAGGAAGTACAATGCGGGACGTGCCCGCAGGAAAGACATTCCAAAACCGGAGCAAATCCTCTCCTGTTCTGAAACAATAAAACCTGTTCGCCATTGTAAAAAGCTTCATTCATCGCATCGATGAGTTTCAGACTAAAAAAACCGTTCATTTCTTTACGTTTCCGTGCTTCTTTTAAATCTACTAAAACGATTTCGGGCAACTGAATATTTCCATAACGCTTGGTCAATTCGGCAAAACCGTATTTTTCCTGATAAGCATTGTAATAACTTTCCAGACTTGGCGTAGCAGAACCCAACAAAACTTTTGCCTGAAACATTTTTGCCAGAACCACAGCAGCATCGCGTGCCTGATAACGCGGTGCAGGATCATTTTGCTTGTAGGAAGTTTCGTGTTCTTCATCCACAATAATCAATCCCAATTGCTGGAACGGAAGGAAAATAGCGGCACGCGAACCAATCACAATCTGAGCATTTTCGTGTCGGTTTTGAACATGATAATAGACCTCTACCCTTTCGTTTTCGGAATATTTGGAATTGTAAACGGCTACTTTATTTCCAAAAAAAGCGGTCAATCGCTGGACTAACTGTGTGGTCAAAGCAATTTCAGGAACTAAAAACAAAATCTGCTGTCCTTTTTCGATACAATTTTGAATCTGACGAAGATACATTTCGGTTTTTCCCGAACCGGTAACACCTTTTAAAAGCACGACATCAAACTTCTGAAACTGTTCATTTATTGAATCAAAAACGATTTGCTGTTCTTCTGACAAATGGACGGCATCAATAGTTCGATCATCAAACTGCACGCGGTCTTGTGTTAAGGTATAGGTTTCAAAAATTTCTTTTTTCTCCAGAGTTTTATATACTGCATTGGAAACCTCCGATTCATTAAGCAAGGTTTTGAGCGAAATATGAGCTTCTTTGGATTTTAGCTGAAAATATTTTAAAATTAATGTTCGGTGGTTATCAGATCTTAATCCTTTGTCTAATAAATGCTTTAACTGTTTTTCGTCTTGATATATTTCATTCAACCGCACGTATTTTACCAATTTTGGTTTGTAAGTTTCCTGAAGATGTTCGTTGAGAAAGATGATTTTTTTTGCCAGCAAACGATCGATGACTCCAAAAACATTCTTTTTATTTAAAATCTGCCGAACCTCGTCAAACTGCAATATGGGTTGATTTTGAAATGCTTCATACAACAGATATTCTTCATCATCGAGCATGTCCTGACTGACAGATTGTTTTTGATTTAAAGTTAAAATTGTTTCGCTTTCCAGTAAAAACGCCGAAGGCAATGCAGCTCTGTAAATTTCGCCCAATGTACACATATAATAAGACGAAATCCATTGCCAGAATTCAATTTGTCTGGAAGTAACAATAGGTTTTTCATCAATAACAGCAAAAATATCTTTGGGCTCATAAACCTGAGGTTTTATCTGATGTTTGCTCAATACCACACCGGTATAAACCGTGCGTTTTCCAAAAGGAACAGCTACACGAATGCCTGGTGTGATGAAATTAAATTCATCCGGAGTTACACGGTAAGTAAAAGCATTGGGAACCGCAAGCGGTACGATAACATCAATAAAACAATCCATACTACAAAGATAGGAAAAGGACGTATCAAACATCCATAATATGTATCGAAAAAAGGTTGGATTTTTGGTGTGAAATATTTAAAGAGATATTTGTTAATCGCACTCAAATTATCAATAAATATTTAGAGGTCATCAGATAATTACCTGTTTTTAAACTTTGTAAACCCCTTTAACACAACGTTTGTCATTCCGTAGGAATCTCTTATCAGTGCCGGTAATGATGCTTACAGCATGACAAACATAATCTTAATTTTAAAACACTATTGATTTACAGCGTTGTTTCAATATATATGAATTTAAGTAATGACCTCTATAAATATTTATCATTGAGCACCTTATATCTATTACACCTTTTCTTTTAGAAATTTTTCAGGGACATCTGTGGTAAGGGAATCGATCCCCTGATTGCTGAGTTGCCGGGCTGTTTCCAAATCGTTGACTGTCCAACTGTTGGTTTTTAACCCTGATTTTTTAAACGAGGAAACGATGGAGTGGTCTTGCAACAATAATTTGTACTGATAATCCATACCATCCAGTCCGGCATTTTGGATTTCTGTTGCGGTTTTATCGCCGTTTAAATAATGAACCTGATAATTGGGAAGCAATTTCTTTAAATATACTGCCGATTCAAAATCAAACAAAATGAATTCTAAACGTTGAGGACAAGCTGCCAAAGGAAGCGTTGTTGCAATAATTTCGGCAATTTTCATCGTTCGGGCTGCACCGGCTTTGGAAGTTTTGATTTCCAAAATCAGTTTGGTATGATTTTGTTTGAATCCTAAATCGAAATAATCTTTTAAAGCAGGTAGTTTTTCTCCGTTCGGATGTTTCAAAAACAATAAATCTTCATAGGTATTTGATTCGATATCCATT
>DATGMY010000032.1:0-7097 GCA_035307005.1 Flavobacterium sp.
TCATTCCGTAGGAATCTCTTATCAGTGCCGGTAAAGATGCTTACAGCATGACAAACATAATGTTAATTTTAAAACACTATTGATTTACAGCGTTGTTTCAATATATATATGAATTTAAGTTATGACCTCTAAAAATTAAAACCATTTTATTTTGGGTATTATTTTCGAGTATAAAAGAATTTTTTGTATTTTTATACAAAACTTTCGAGTATGGATGAAAATTTCACAGCGTTAAAAAAATACAATTTCTGGAACGGAAACGTACCGGAATTGGGTTTTATACGTAAGAATTATACCGATAGCATCTTTAATTATACCAACAACAAGTTGATAAAAGTATTGGTTGGGCAAAGACGTTCGGGTAAAAGCTATATTTTACGTCAGATAGCTCACAGGCTCATAACAAATGGTGTGAATCCGAAAAATATATGCTATATCAACAAGGAGTTTATAGACTTTGATTTTATCGAAAATCACAAAGATTTAGCACATTTAGTAAACCGCTACAAAGCCTGGCTAAAACCCAAAGGGAAAATATACTTATTTATAGACGAAATACAAAACATTGCCGGATGGGAACGATTTGCCAATTCGTATGCACAGGATTTTTCCGAAAGTTATGAGTTGTTTATAAGCGGCTCTAATTCCAAAATGTTATCGGGAGAATTGGCAACTTTACTTTCAGGGAGGTATGTGACTTTTGAGGTGTTTCCGTTTAGCTTTGAGGAATATACGGGTGTTACCAATTCTCAGATCAATAAGCAGAGCTATATCCGTTATATGGAGAGTGGCGGTTTGCCCGAGCTTTTTGTATTGCCAAACGAAGAAACCAAACGGAACTATGTTACTTCCGTGAAAGATTCGGTTTTGCTACGTGATATCATACAGCGATACCGTATTAAAGACCCAAACCTATTGGAAGATCTTTTTGTGTATTTGGTAAACAATGCCTCAAATTTACTGTCGGTAAACAATATAGCCAATTATATGAAAAGCAGCGGACGAAAGACAACTTACGATACAGTTGCTAATTATATCGGTTATATCGAAGAAACATTTTTGGTGCATAAGGCAGAGCGTTACGACATCAGAGGAAAGGAAACCATTGCAGGAAACAGTAAGTTTTATATCAACGATTTAGCCTACAAAAACTATTTATACAGTGGTTTTGGTTATGGAGTGGGCTACCAATTAGAAAATCTGGTTTATTTGGAACTCAAAAGAGCAGGTTACGAGGTTTTTGTAGGGGCAATGCTCAACAAAGAGGTTGATTTTGTTGCCAAAAAAGCTGATAAAGTAGTGTATTTGCAAAGTGCTTATCTAATGATTGATGAAGAAACTATACAAAGAGAATACGCTTCATTACAAGCGATAAAAGACAATTACGAAAAAATTGTTGTTTCATTGGATGATGTACAGTTTTCTCAAAATAGGGGAATAAAGCATATACAAGCTTGGAATTTATTTAAATTATTATAACTCCTTGATTTAAAGTGTGTAAAAAACAAAAAAAGAACAATTAATGGACCAAAATCATTAAAATCTAAATCAAGTATGACCGATCATCGTTTTCAGGATCAAAACAAAAGACTCTCCGAATTTCAGCAGGAGGTTTGGGTGGTATGTCCAAATTGTAGCAAAAAGGCTATCACCACCGTTGATTATGCCGCAAAACAGGCTCGTTTGTTTTGTAGTGTTTGCGGTTATAATGCACAACGTTCTACCGAAATAAACCTCTACGGTACAACTGGAAATTGGCAAGTGGAAGCCAACCTCTATTTTGACGCGGAGCTATGGCTGAAGCATCCGTTTAAAAACGATTTTTTCTTTGCTTATAATGCGGAACATTTGGATTATCTGGAGAGCTATATTGCAGCTTCGCTTCGTGAACATAAAGACCGTACGCATTTTACCCTGCTCGAAAAGCTCCCCAGATTTTACCACGAAGCCAAAAACAGAGGAAAACTATTGAAAATTATCGAAAAGCTAAAGAAAAAGTAATTGATTTTCCAGTCCTCTTTCGTGTTATAAAGATTTTTCTTTGTTTAATTTTTCAAAAGCTTTGTTGGTAGCCTCGGTTACTATTGCGTGTATGCCGTTTCCCGAACTTACACGGTGCACACCTAAAGCTGCAAATTCCCCGTAAGATTTTAAACCTTCTTTCATAAATACATTCAAAGGCAGTTTTGTGGTTTCAAAAACCGCTTGAATGTCTTGATCTTCATTAATCAAAGGAATGAAAAATCCATCTGCTCCGGCTTCTTCATATATTCTGATGCGTTTAAGAGTTTCATTTAAAGCATCGGGATGTTTGGTGGTGTAAGTATCAATACGAGCATTGATAAAAACATCTTTTCCCTGTTTTTGTAAGCGTTCTTTAACGGCTTTTATTTTAGCAGCCAGTATTGCCGGATCTCCTAAATGCCTTTCTTTTCCTTGGGTTAAACCATCTTCAATATTGATTCCGACCACCCCGGCAGAAACTAATTTTTCAATGTTTTTAGCTACTTCTACAGCATCATCGGAATATCCGGCTTCTATATCACAAGAAACCAATAAAGAACTGCTTTTTGCTATTTTTTTTATGATAAAAAACATTTCTTCAAACGGAATCACTTCGCCGTCTTCATATCCCAACATATTTGCAATGGCGTGACTGGAAGTTCCCATTACTTCCAAACCTGCTTTTTCTGCCGCTTTCGCACTGATAGCATCCCAGGTATTGGCAATCATTAAAGGTTGCTTTTGATGATGCAGTTGTTTTAATTTTTGTACACTCATAATTTTTTGATTTTCTTATTCCCTTACAAGGTACCCTTTTTTGAGAAATAAAAAAACGAAAAAAGGTTTTGGTTTTTACATTCTAAACCTCGATAAATTCACAATCGTCGTTTTTATAGAGCATACTAAATGCGTAAATTGCATTGCTGAAGAGTTTGATACAAAAATAAATCCCGATCAAATCGGGATTTACTGTTTCTAAAGGTTATTATATTTTTCCATTTCCACTTTCTCGTCCAGGCTCATCCCACCCGGATTACAGCCCGGAAGTCCTTCGGGAATTTCAATGCCTTGTTTTGTGAAATGTTCTACCCAAACCGGAAAGAATTCCTCAGAGTCAGGCTCTTTGTAAGTCATTGGAAAGAGTTGAAAAAACGGTTGGTTATCGTTGGCGTATAAAAACGCATCGTACAACAATTCAGAACAATAATATTTACCGTTGTCATACAAAAAATCATCATCATAAGGAACGCCCAATTGAGCTTCACAAAATGCTGCTGCCAACGGAATCAAATGTTGAAAAGGTTCTTTAATCATTCCTTTGTAAATGACATCCGTACGGTTTATAAAATCGTTTAACGGTGTTTTTACCACGCCTTTGCTTATGGCTTCATATACATAAAAATCATGGTTGTTTTCGGAATAAACCATTCCCACGTGGTTGAAATCCTTTCCTTCAAACCCTTCGGTTACGGCATTGATAGCATCGCACATTGCACCACACTTAACATCGATAAACAGCAAATCACCGTTTTTGATTGGAGTAGTTTGTGCAAAAACCGAACTACTTAAAAGTAAAAAGAGTAAGAATTTTTTCATAAGGTTCGCTGATTTGAGGTTTGAAATGAGGAAACTCATAACTCAGATTTATAAATCTTTTCAAAATCTAAAGGTTCAATCGCATTTTCAACAGAGAAATGACCAATTTTTGTACGTCGTAATGCTGTTAAATGTCCTCCTGACTGCAAGGCTTTTCCAAAATCGTAAGCTAACGAACGAATATAGGTTCCTTTGCTGCAAACGACGCGAAAATCTATTTCGGGTAATGCAATACGGGTGATTTCAAACTTGTTTATTTCAATTTTTCTGGATTGAATCTCCACTTCTTCACCCGCACGAGCGTGTTCGTACAAACGTTTTCCATCTTTTTTTATGGCTGAAAAAATTGGCGGAAACTGATCGATTTCGCCTACAAACTGTTGACGTGCTTTTTCAATCAACTCTTTGGTGATATGTCCGGTAGGAAAGATTTCGTTGATTTCTGTTTCCAAATCGTAAGACGGAGTGGTGGCACCAACGGTGATGGTTCCGGTGTATTCTTTGATTTGACCTTGTAATTCCTGAATGCGTTTGGTAAACTTTCCGGTGCAAATGATTAATAAACCCGATGCCAAAGGATCTAAAGTTCCTGCATGTCCGATTTTGAATTTTTTAGGTAAATCAAGATTCTTGATCAAGGTGTATTTGATTTTGTTTACCGCCTGAAACGAACTCCATGTCAGCGGTTTGTCGATGAGCAATATCTGTCCTTCCTGAAATTGTTCTTTGGTTAATTTTTCCATTATTCCACAGAATAAAAGTAAATTAATAAAACAATCCCGATGATGATGCGGTACCAGCCCCAAAACTTAAAGCCGTATTTAGTCAAAACAGCAATAAAGGTTTTTACGGCAATCAACGCTACGACAAACGCCACAACATTTCCAATGATAAACAAGTTGATGTGGTGCTGATCCTGTAAAATCATTTCGTAGCCTTTCATATCGTTGCCCCAGGTTTTTACAAAAATGGAATAAACGGTTACCGCCAACATAGTAGGAACCGCCAGAAAAAACGAAAATTCAGCGGCTGCTTTACGGCTCAAACCCTGTGTCATTCCTCCGATGATAGAGGCAGCAGAGCGTGACGTACCGGGCATCATTGCCAGGCATTGCCAGAAACCAATGGTTATGGCTTTTTTTATGGAAATTTGTTTTTCGTCGTGAATTTTAGGATTTTTAAACCATTTATCTACAAAAAGCAACACGATTCCTCCTAAAACCAATACGCAAGAAATAGCGATCTGGTTTCCTAAAACAGCCTCGATTTTGTCGTCTAATAAATATCCTAAACCCAGTGCGGGAACAACTGCACAAGCTAATTTGATGTAAAAGTTGAAATTGGAAAACTCAAAAAACTTTTTCCAGTACAAAACCACAATCGACAAAATAGCTCCGAACTGAATGGAAACCTGAAACATTTTTAAAAACTCCGAGTCTTCCATTCCCATCAGTGCTGCGGTAAACCCCATGTGGGCTGTAGAAGAAATAGGTAAATACTCGGTCAGTCCTTCGATAATGGCAATGATGATGGCTTGGATTAAATCCATTGAATACTATTTTAATGATGAAATAAGTTTTTTAAGGAATTATATTTTCCTCAAATTTTGATTGTAATGAGCAAGTTACTGTTTTTTGTCCGTCGTTTCGCTTTTTAAGTTTTTAGGCGTATAAAAAATGGAATAAATACACACGGCAAATCCGATGAAAATTACAGTTGGAGCCAAACGGATTCTTCTGAAACTGAATACGTCGTAGTTAAAAATATTTGGGTCGGTACTGTTTCCTCCGGACATTAACAGGAATCCTATACCAATAACCGCAATTCCGGCAAGGAGAATGATATAATTTTGTTTTTCAAATAAAAACGATGTTTTTTTAGTTTCCATAATCTTTTAATATAAATCGTCTGATTTTAAGTTTAAGAATCGTTGTGTTGCAAAATAGGTACTGATCCAGGTAATGATGATACCTACAATAAAAATACCCAGAGTTACGATAGCTAATGCACGGTAATCGCTCATTAATTCTAAAGTGGGTAGTTGTTTGTCCACGTAAGATGTAAGGATCAAAACGGCGATAACAGCCAGTGCCGCACCAATCAATCCTAATTTGATACTCCGCCAGATAAACGGTTTCCTGATAAATGATTTGGTAGCACCTACCATTTGCATTGTTTTGATGATGAATCGGTTGGAATAAACAGAAAGTCTGAGTGAACTGTTAATCAATAACATAGAGATAAAAGCAAAAGCCGCACTGATGATCAATACCCAAAAAGTGACACGTTCCACATTATCGTTGACCAAAGTCACAAGTTCCTGATCGTAAATGACATCATCCACCAAAGGGTTTTCCTTAAATGCCAGTTCAATGTTTTTGATAGAATCTTTCTGAACATATTCTCCGTTTAAATGAATGTCAAAGGAGTGTTGCAACGGATTGTAGCCTAAAAAATGTACAAAATTCTCTCCAATGGTTTTCTGATGTTCTTCAGCAGCAGAGTCTTTGTGCACAAAAGTAATGTCTTTCAAATAAGTTTGTTGTTCTATTTCTGCCTGAATTTTCTCCAAATCGGCATCTTTGATTTCGTCTTTAAAGAAAATCGTCATCGGAATATTTTCTTTGAATGTATTGGAAATTTTCTCTGCATTGATTACAAACATTCCCAACGAACCCAACAGAAATAAAACCAAAAAAATACTCAGAATAACTGAAAAGTAGGATGAAATTAATCTCCGTTTTTGAAATCTTTCGTAAGAATTAGACATAACAATTGCTTTTTGAAAGGGTAAAAATAGTAAAGAAAATCGTTTCGTCCACACCCTTCGTACATTAATTTCTTATTCGCTTAAAAATCAGTGATTAAAAGAGCTTTTTGATTTTTGTGATTCCCAGTCGGTAGTTTGCCATAATTTTCTTGAACATTGTTGCGTTTGACGGCGGCGTCAGTATCACGGCTTTTGCCCGATGGTTAATGACTTCTGTAAGATGTTCCACTGATTTTCCGCCGGTGCAGATATAAGGAATGTCCGGAAAATGTTGTTGTAAATGCCGGATGATTTTGGTAGTTTCCGATCCGCCGGTAATATTAAAAACAGAAACACCTGACTCGATTCGTTTTTTAAAATCAAAATTGACAGTTGAAATACTTGAAATAATGGGAATATTTATCGCCTGTTTCATTTTTTGAATATCTCTGTTTTTAAACGGTTGATTGACAATAACGGCACAAGCTCCGAGTTGCTCTGCCAGCATTGCCATTTGTACTGAAGTTTTTCCCTGTGTTTTTCCACCGCCCACACCACAGATTACCGGTTTGGAACTGAAATTTATAAGTGTTTCCATAATGCGGGGAGAAGGTGCAAAAGGATATACCGCCAGCACAGCATCACTGTCGTTGTTTTCTATCAAAGCCAGATCGGTGGAAAACAAAATCGACTTAACCAAATGCCCGTTAAAGGAAATTCCTTCACACTTTTGTCTAATCAAAACAGG
>DATGMY010000033.1:0-5695 GCA_035307005.1 Flavobacterium sp.
ATTCAATTCATTAGCTAGAAACGACATAGGTTATGGAAAAGGGTCTAGTTATACATTAATATATACACTCATGTGGGTATGGGCATAGTGCATCTGATTTGAATATAAAGATTGTAGAGGAACTCAAACGATACGTAAGACCTTTGGGAGAGTTACAAATTTATAAAGATATAATAACTGGTATTTTTCAAGCTAGAACAAGAGATCAAAAAGAATTTAGGGAACAATTAAAATTTAAATTGGAAGTATCCCATAGGAGAATGTCTAAAGCAAGGGATTTACTACTTGATGGAAAAATCGAAGCAGACGATTATAGAATTATCAAAATCGAATGTGAAAAAGCAATAAGACGTTTGGAAGCAAAATCAACAGCAACAGCAGGACAAAAACTTGACATCAAAAATTTATTAAACAATGCCCTGAAAAACTTGTCAAAGCTTGATGTACTCTACGAAAGTGGGGCAACTTTTCAAAAAAGAAAGATTATTGGTTCGATGTTCCCTGAAAAATTGACTTTTGACGGATTACATTTTCGAACCATTAGGGTCAATGAAGCAGTGGCACTTATGTCTTTGATTTACAGAAATATACGAGGCCAAAAAAAAGGGACAAATCAAAAAAATATCAATTTGTCCCGTTTGGTACTCGAGGCGGGACTTGAACCCGCACGGACATTACTGCCCACTGGATTTTAAGTCCAGCGTGTCTACCAATTCCACCACTCGAGCAAAAAGGGAAGTAATTTCCTTGTCAGGAAATACTTTTTATTTTGAGATGCAAATATAGAGCGAATATTTGAATTTACAAGAGTTAGCGGTAACTTAATTAAAGTTTTTTTTAATGATTTGATAATGAAAATACTACTATTAGCTGTACTTTTAAAAAACTGGATTGAAGGAAAGTTCTGTCCATAAAAAAAACGTGCCGAAGCACGTTTTTACTATCTTAATGGTCTGTTTAAAACCAGATCTAAGTATAAGTTTACTTTATTTTTTAAATCTCTCCGGTGTGTAATAAAATCAAGGAAGCCGTGTTCGAGCAAAAATTCTGAGGTTTGAAATCCTTCCGGAAGATCTTTTCCTGTAGTGTCTTTTACTACACGGGGACCTGCAAATCCGATTAATGCCCCCGGTTCGGCAATATTGATGTCGCCCAACATGGCAAATGATGCAGAGATTCCTCCTGTTGTTGGGTCGGTACACAATGATATGTAGGGAATTTTAGCTTCGGCAAGCTGAGCTAATTTTGCTGAAGTTTTTGCCATCTGCATTAAAGAATAAGCTGCTTCCATCATTCGCGCACCTCCCGATTTTGAAATCATCATAAACGGAAGGTTGTTTTTGATGGAATAGTCAATTCCCCGTGCAATTTTTTCGCCTACAACAGCCCCCATTGAACCGCCAATAAAAGCAAAGTCCATAGCTGCAACAACCATATCCTCGCCTTTTGATTTACCTACTGCAACGCGTACCGCATCTTTCAGTTTGGTTTTGTCTTTGGCTTCTTTCAAACGATCGCTGTATTTTTTTGTATCAACAAATTTCAACGGATCTTTGGAAGAAATTGAACCAAAGAGTTCTTTGTATTCATTGTCGTCAAACAAGATTTCAAAGTATTCGTTGCTTCCTATACGCACGTGATAATCATCCTCCGGACTGATCCAGAGGTTTTTTGCCAGCTCTTCCGACTCAATGATTTTTCCCGTTGGCGTTTTATACCACAGACCTTTGGGTGTGTCTTTTTTATCTTCTGTAGGTGTTGTGATGCCTTTTTCTTTTCTTTTAAACCAAGCCATATTATTTAGTTTCAGGTTTCAGGTTTCAGGTTTTGCTTTGTTGCGATAACTTGTGCAATAAAAAAACGAGAAACAAATTTTTTATAATGTATTCACGTTGTTCAGATCGGCAAAAGCCTGTTCTAAACGTTTGTTGAATGTTAATTCTGCTTCACGTATCCATTTACGCGGATCATAATATTTTTTGTTTGGAATATCGTCGCCTTCAGGATTTCCGATTTGTGTCATCAGATAATCTTTTTTAGACACAATATAATCGCGGGCACCTTCTGTAAAAGCAAACTGCAAGTCGGTATCGATATTCATTTTGATGACTCCGTAAGAAATGGCTTCGCGGATTTCTTCCAAAGAAGACCCGGAACCACCGTGAAATACAAAATCTATCGGATTGTTTCCGGTGTTAAATTTTTTCTGAACGTATTTTTGAGAATTATCTAAAATGACCGGGGTTAGTTTTACGTTTCCTGGTTTGTAAACGCCATGTACGTTTCCAAAAGCTGCTGCAATGGTAAAACGCGGAGAAATTTTCATCAGCTCTTCATACGCATAAGCAACTTCTTCGGGCTGTGTGTAAAGTTTAGAAGAATCTACTCCGGTGTTGTCCACGCCGTCTTCTTCGCCTCCGGTAATCCCTAATTCAATTTCCAAAGTCATACCCATTTTGCTCATACGCTCTAAGTATTTTTTGGAAATATCTAAGTTTTCTTCGATAGGTTCTTCCGAAAGGTCGATCATGTGAGAAGAAAATAATGGTTTTCCAAACTGCTCAAAATGTTTTTCGCTGGCATCGAGCAAACCATCGATCCAAGGCAATAATTTTTTAGCACAATGATCGGTATGTAATATAACGGTAGCTCCGTACAATTCTGCTAATTCGTGAACTTGTTTGGCTCCGGCAACGCTTCCGGCAATAGCAGCGCGTTCGTTTTCATTGCTCAATCCTTTTCCTGCCATAAACAAACCACCCCCATTTGAAAACTGGATGATTACGGGAGCATTTAGTTTAGCTGCCGTTTCCAAAACACCGTTGATGGTACTTGAATTGGTTACATTGACTGCCGGCAAGGCAAATCCTTTTTCTTTAGCATATCTGAAAATCTCCTGAACCTGATCGCCTGTGGCAACGCCCGGTTTGATAGTATGTGCCATAATGATATAGTATTGTGCTTTTTATTTTAATAAATTAGTTCCGTTACAAAAATAGTAATTTTATTAAAACGGATAGTTAATTCCGATGTTTAAAACTGTTTTACTGAAATTCCATTCTTTAAACCATTTTTCTCCTTCTTCATTGGCAGGATTATAAGTTTTAAATCCTAAATCGCAACGGATAACAAAGAAAGAAAGATCATAGCGGATTCCAAATCCGGTTCCCAGTGCAATGTCTTTTAACGACCGGAATCCGCTGAATACCATTTCCTCGTCGGTTACATTGTCCAGAGCATTCCAGATGTTTCCTGCATCGGCAAAAAGTGCCATATTCCACGGACCGGAAACATTGAAACGGTATTCGGCATTAAACGCCAGTTTCATATTTGCTTCATTAAAATCGTTGATACCGCCGCTGCGTCCCGGTCCCAGACGGTAAGACTGCCACGCCCGGTTGTCGTTGGAGCCTCCTGCAAAATAACTTCGTGAAAAAGGGATGTTGTCTGAATTTCCAAACGGTATGGCAATACCACCGAACGCACGCAACGCCAGTACGTTTTGATTGCCCAGATCAAAATACTTTACAAAGTCGAGCTCTCCTTTAATGTATTCGGAATAAGCCACATCCATAATAGTACGTTTTCCTGCATTGTTGCGGTCTGCTGATTTTGTGAAAATATTCAGCAAGCTTCCAGCCGATTCAATTTTGGTACGGAACATAAAAAAATCCTGATCCTGAATATTGAACCGGTCGGAGTAGGTATAAACGATGTTTCCTGCTAGAATCAGGTTGTTTTCGGTCAAACGCTGTTTTCGTTCAGAAATACTGCGTACCGATTGATATTCGGCATTGGTTACATTGGTTGTTCCGTTCAATACATCGCGGATAAAAGCATCGGCACCTCCTTCGCTGATGGTAAGGTTCCCCGCTCCGTCTAAATAATCGGGATTGGTATCAACGGTTTCGGCAATATTGTTCAGACGGTTATAAGAAGACCTGTACACATTGAAATAATTACCGGGATTCATATTGCGGACGAACTGCAGGTTGAAAACATCAAAACTGAAACTGTTCCTGCGTTTGATCGACCAGTTGTAGTTAAATACGCCGGTAAGGTTTTGTTTGTCCAGTCCGATGTTTTGCTGATTGAAAAAACCAGCACTTACAGAAGTATTAGGGAACGAGGTGCGGTCAATGATTTTATCTGTCTGGTTGAAAAAGAACAAAAATCGCGGAAAGGTCAGTTTTACATCAGCACCGTATTCCAAAATATCAAAAAAGGTGTTGTTGCTTCGGTAACGGGATGCGGATGAGCCAATGTTGCCACGTACGCTTATGTTCAGAATTTCGGCACCTTTAAAAATGTTATGAAAATCATACCCCACATTTCCTTCAATACCAAATTGCTGAATATTGGAATGGTTCACACCGATATCTGTTCTGAACACGGCATTTTTTTTCGGATTGAGTGTAATGTTGGCAATCAGCATACGTCCCAGAGAATCATTTGGATCGGGAATATATTCAATGGTTGGGTAATTAAAAACCCTCAGATTACTCAATGCCCGCGAAGTAATCAAACGGCGGGTATCTGAAAAATACTCATCCTGATCAATAAATACGGCATTTCGCAAAGTTTTAGGTTTATAATTTAATGGGCCGTAACTGTAAATATTCAGGTTTTTATAATTTACCGAATCGGTAATTGTTGGTGAATTTTTAGAATTGTTTCGTGTGAAAACATTTACCTCACTGATTTTGTATAATTTAAATGGCTCAGTTCTCAGTGTGTCGCCGTCTTTGATGTTTTTATTATCAATATTAACCAATAAATCTGCGGTGTGATTGTTTTTCAGTGTGTCGATTTCATAATTGATGTACGTTTTCTGAAAATCATACGCTCCGTTGTTTCTGAAAAAGGAGGTAATGCGTTCGCGTTCATTATCTAATTTGGCTGCATTGTATTGATCCCCTTTTTTTATGAGTGAAGGACGCCGGTTTCTTGTATATAATTCTGCCAGTTCAGATGATTGAATGGCAGTAGAAATACTGTCATAAAAATATGGTTTTCCGGTTTGAATTTGATAGGAAGTTGTGATTTTCTTAGGCTTCAGTGTATCTAATTCAAATCGAACTTTGGTATTGAAATAACCTTGGTTGAAATAATGGTTTTTTAACCGGGCAGCAGAGCGTTGCGTACGTTCGTGGTCATATAAAACAGGTGTTTCCCCCAGGTCTTTGAGCGTTCTGCCCAAACCCGAAACAAAGAAAGAAGTTCCCAGCCGGTCAACTTGTTTGGCGGAAAGCAAATGGGTCAGAAAACGTTCGTTTTTGGGATGTTTGTCTAACCATGCCTGATAACTGGAATCGGGATCTACTTTTGCCATATTAAACAACTGTAAACGCAGGCGGTATCCCAGAATGTTGCTGTTGGGTTGCTGGTAAATCTGTCCTGTTACAGCCTCACGCTTTTCTTTCTTTCCGTTTACTAACACTTCGTTTTCCATCAACAACCGCTGGTGGTCCGGAACACGTTTTGTAAGCGAACATCCCAAAAAAAAGCTGGTTATTACAGTAATAAATACTAATTTTGATAAATTATTTTCCAAGTCATTGCCATTTCAGACGGTAAAATTACGATTTTTTCATTATGCTTAGCAAAAACCAAATCAAATATATAACGCAGCTCAAACAAAAAAAGTATCGCAATCAGCATAATGTTTTTGTTGCCGAAGGAATCAAAGTAGTTT
>DATGMY010000034.1:0-5707 GCA_035307005.1 Flavobacterium sp.
ATTCATTAAAATCAAAGCGAACACCGCATAATTGATGATGTCCTGATAATTGGCGTCAATACCTTCAGAAACGAGGGTTTTTCCTTTGTTATCTTCTATTTGTTTGATACGCAGTAATTTTTGTAAAATAATATCGGTGTGCGAACTGATACGCATATCGCGCCACGCCTCGCCGTAATCGTGGTTTTTGTTCATCATCAAATCTTTGGTTGCAGAAATATGTTTGTCATATAATTTCACTGCTTCTTCCGCAGAAATATCAGGCTGACTGGCAATACCGAGCTCCATCTGAATCAACGCCATTACACAATAATTAATGATGCCGATAAACTCAGAAGCCTCGTCTTCGTCGATTTTTCGTTCAATATTTTCCTGCAACGAACGGATTCTCGATGCTTTTATATAAATTTGGTCTGTTAAAGAAGGCAACCGCAAAATGCGCCACGCAGCACCGTAATCGTGTAGTTTTTTGGTATATAGATTTCTGCAAATCGAAATTATTTGGTCGTATTGCTCAGATGTATTTCTCATTGATGTAAATTTGTTCAAAAATAAGGTTTTTTATTTAATTTACACGTGGTGCATTATTTATAAAAATTACAAAATAATATTTCCTCTTTGTGTTTTCTGCCACAGATACACGGATATATTATTTTAGTTGGTAGAAATGTAAATTATATTTGAATTTTGCAGATGTTGAATGTAAAGCATTCATTTTTACAGATGAATTAATAAGCAAAATCTGTGTATCTGTGGTTTTTATTAATACGATTTTAACAATGACAATAAACTGCAAAGGCAAGCTGATTGATTTGACGGAACCTAAAGTAATGGGGATTCTGAACGTTACACCCGATTCTTTTTTTGATGGTGGAAAATACAAGTCAGATAAGGAAATTCTTCTTCAAACCGAGAAAATGCTTTCGGAAGGTGCTGATTTTATTGATATAGGAGCTTATTCTTCAAGACCCAATGCTGATTTTGTTTCGGAAAAGGAAGAAATCCGCAGAATGGAATCGGTAATGAAAATTTTGTCAAAAGAATTTTCTGATGTGCTTTTTTCAATAGATACGTTCCGTAGCGAAGTCGCAAAAACCGCTTTGGACAACGGAGGTTCAATTATTAATGATGTTTCGGCAGGAAATTTAGACGACCAAATGATGAAAGTAGTCGCTGAATATCAAGTTCCGTATATTATGATGCATATGCGTGGAACACCGCAGACGATGCAACAACAAACCGATTATGAGGATATGGTCAAAAAAATGCTTTTTTATTTTTCGGAACGGATTGCTTTGGCACGTCAGGCAGGAATTTTGGATATTATCATCGACCCGGGATTTGGTTTTTCCAAAACATTAGACCAAAACTACGAGCTGTTGTCAAAACTGGATTTGTTTCAATCGTTGGAACTGCCAGTAATGTCGGCATTATCGAGAAAATCGATGATTTACAAGTTTTTTGAAACCACGCCACAGGAAGCTTTGAACGGAACGTCGGTTTTAAATACCATTTCGCTGATAAAAGGTGCAAAATTACTTCGTGTACACGATGTGAAAGAAGCCGTAGAATGTGTGAAACTATATATGAAAACGTATGAAAAATAGCTTATTAGCTGTGTTTTTGGGAAGTTTGTTTTTAATTTCCTGCAATCAAAAAGAGATGAAAATCAGCCGTTCGGATTATTCTGTGGTAACGGAACTGCACGACATCAGTCCTGCTTATATCGACAAAGACAAGAACGGAAACGCTATGATGAATAAGAATAATCTGATTGGAAATACGCATTGGGTGTTGTCCGTAAACCGCGACATTTCATTAGATGAACTTTCGGTATTTTTAAAGGAGCTGACGGATAAAAAACATCAAAAAGAAGGAATGCATCCGGATGATAAAGATATTTATTTTATTTATAGCGATACTTTGCATCAACAAAATGCTTTTGTGAAATTGCCTTTTAAGAAAATTTTATTGGAAAAACCTTCGGATGAAGAGTTAATCGTTTTTGATAAAACAATGAATGTAGAAGCATTTATAAATGTCTTGATTGAACTTGAAAAAGAAAATATTTCGGGTAATGTGAGTGAAGAGGTTTATGTTTATTGATTTTGTATTCTAATTGACAGGGGAAAAGGTACGTTAGGTTGCCTTTCTTGATTTAATAAGTGCCCTAAAATATAATCGCCTTTCACATAGTTCATTAAACTAATGAAAGAATGTCCAAAATTGTGAGATACACTTTTTAAAAGTTTGTGGCTTGTCATTTTGCTACAATTTTTTCAATTGAAGGTTTGCCAACACCCAAAAGTTCTAATATTTTCTTCGCTTTGTTTTTGTCTACAATTAGTGTTTTGTCAAACTCGTCCATAAGTCCACAAACATAAAGCCGTTCGTTAACGGTCATACCGCCAATATCTTCAACTTTACTAATTGCTTTTATAATTTCTTGTTCTGTCATTGTTTCTTGTCGTCCTAAAAATTGGTGCTCACTCTCAAATTTACAAAACTATTCCAAATATTCAAATAAACTTTCTACTGATGATGATACGGTTCATTTCGTAAAATAGTAAAACCACGATAAATCTGTTCAATAACAAACAAACGAACCATCTGGTGTGAAAATGTCATTTTTGAAAGCGAAATTTTCCCTTGTGCTTTCTGATAAACCTCGTCCGAAAAGCCGTACGGTCCACCGATTACAAATACTAAAGTTTTAATACCCGAGTTCATTTTCTTTTGCAATTCATCAGCAAAACCTACACTTGAAAAACTTTTACCGTTTTCGTCCAGCAAAATCAAATGATCGGTAGCAGAAAGTTTGGCTAAAATCAATTCACCTTCTTTTTGTTTTTGCTGTGCTTCTGATAGGTTTTTAGCGTTTTTAATATCCGGAATAATCTCTAAATCAAACTTTAGATAAAAGCCTAAACGTTTGGTGTATTCGTCTATTAATGTCTGTAAGTTTTTATTGTCGGTTTTTCCAATTGCCAAAAGTTTGATATTCATTTTGTCCTGTTTTTGTACAAAAATACGTGCGTTTTATCCAATCGCCAAACCATTTTTACAGCTTTTGTGCATATTCAAAAGAATTAAATACAGATAAAACTGTTCTTACTATATAGAGTTATTTAGAATAAGGCATAAAAAAACACGCTTTTTAAACGTGTTTTTGAATATGCTATTATTTTACGATTACTTTTTTGGTAGCTTTACCTTGATTGGTTACAACCTGTACATTATAAACTCCTTTTGAAAATGCACTTACATTAATTGTTTTATCAGTAGTTTCTTTTACCAATTGACCGCTTGTATTGTAAATAAATACTTTTTCTAAAGTTAAGCTGTTATCTAATTCAATATTTAAAACATCTGTTGTAGGGTTAGGGTAGATATTGAAGTTTTCTAATACAAAAGTATCAGATGATAAAATACCTTGAATATCATAAACTCTAACTCCGGCAGAAGCTCCTTTGCCTTCGTAATTATTTGTATTAGTTTGCTCTTCTACAATATTACCAGCCGGCTTGGGACCAATGCTTCCGGTACTTCTTAAAGCTAAACTGTTCCCATCCCTTGAAAGTGCAATTGCCCACGAAATCTGGTTACCGCTTTGGTCAGTTATTTCTCCCTTTTTTACCCAATTCCCTTGAAGGTATTCAAAAATATCCACTCTTCCATTTCCGGTATTACCACCTTCTTCAGAACCAACTACAACTACATTACCGGAGCCAGATATAGCCACATTCTTCGCAAAAATTTCATTTGGTACTGTGCTAACTATTGGACTTCCTAATAGTGACCAATTGTTATTGATGTATCTATAAACATTTATAGAACCGTTATTATTACTTATAGTAACTGCGATTGTTTTTCCGTCACTTGACATATCCATTCTGAATCCTAGGTTATCATTTGGATTCGCATTTATTGTGTTTCCAACTTGTATCCAATTATTATTTACATTTTTAAAAACACTTATTCCTGCAGCCGGATGAAGTGGGCAAGCGGCAATAGTATCACCATTTTCTGACAAGCAAATACTAAATCCTTCAGAGTGAATTTGCCCTATTACTGTCCAAGTCCCGGAAATATTTTTATAAATATTAAAAGGAAAACCAATCGTAGATGCCATTGCTATAATTGATCCATCACCCGAAAGAGCTATGTCATGACCATCTTCTGGAATATCTTGACCTATTTGAGTCCAGGTGTTATTAATATTTTTGTAAACTCTGACCATGGTGTTATGATTCGTAATTGCTATTGTGGATCCGTCATTTGAAAGCAAAATTCTATAACCGTATCCTTGAATGTCTTGTCCTACCTGTGTCCAATTTCCCGAAATATTAGAGTACACCTTGGTAAGATTGTCACTGCTTATAGCTAAGACATTTCCATTTTCCGATAACGCAATTGCTTCTACATAATTAGTGTTTCCGGTTATATCCTGCCCAATTTGTGTTTGTGCATTACCTATAGTAACTACAAGCAGTGCTAAAAGTAATTTTAATTTCATCGAATAATAATTTAACTTCAAATATATCTAATATAATTTAAAAAAATAAAAAAATCGGTCTTTTTTCAACCTTCTTGCTTTATTACAAATAGTTATCTAATATTTGCTTAAAGGTAAATCGCCGATAATTTTTACATTTTGTTTTATTAATTCTTCCATTTTTTCTATAAGGTTTTATGTTTTTGAATATTCCGGATATTTACTTTTTTAAGAAGAACAAAAAATCGTACTTTAGCACTAAAAGTATATTTAAGAATGATTACAAAAGAACAGTTTGATAACGAATTACAACTTATTATAGAAAATGCCATCCGTGAAGATGTCGGTGATGGCGACCATAGTTCATTAGCTTGTATTCCGGCTGGTGCAATGGGAAAAGCAAAACTTTTGGTAAAAGACGAAGGTATTCTGGCAGGAGTGGAATTTGCAAAAATGGTTTTTAACTATGTAGATTCTGAAATGGAAGTAGAGGTGTTGATTGAAGACGGTTCGCCCGTAAAATACGGAGATATAGCTTTTTACGTTACCGGAAAATCACAGTCTATATTAAAAGCTGAACGTGTGGTTTTGAACTGTATGCAGCGTATGAGTGCGATTGCTACAAAGACGAAGTTTTTTGTGGATTTGGTTGCAGGAACCAAAGCTAAAATTTTAGATACCCGAAAAACAACTCCGGGAATTCGTGCGATTGAAAAATGGGCGGTGAAAATAGGAGGAGGGGAAAACCATCGGTTTGCATTGTACGATATGATTATGCTGAAAGATAATCATATTGATTTTGCAGGTGGAATTTCGCAAGCAATCAATCAAACCAAGGAATATCTGAAGCAAAACAACAAAGCGTTGAAAATTGTAGTCGAAGCCCGTGATTTAAAAGAAATTGAGGAAATTCTTCAAAACGATGGCGTGTATCAGATATTGATTGATAATTTTAATTATGAAGATACCCGAAAAGCAGTAGAAATGATCAATGGCAGATGTTTTGCGGAATCTTCGGGCAATATCAACGAAAAAACGATTCGCAATTATGCCGAATGCGGTGTGGACTTCATATCAAGCGGTGCACTGACACATTCGGTCTATAATATGGATTTAAGTTTAAAAGCGGTTTTATAAATAATTTTGGGGAAAACACCATTTAAAATAACAAAAATGCCGGTAATAGGCAGGCTTATAAAGTTTTCTATGCGG
>DATGMY010000035.1:0-3365 GCA_035307005.1 Flavobacterium sp.
GCTGTGCCGCCAATATTTAAAACGGGCAATACATCTGATTTCAGGGAATTGCCAATCATCAGAAACTCATCGGGTTCAATTTCCAAACGTTTCAGCAGCTTTTCATAATCCAGTTCTTCTTTTTCACTCATCACTTCAATGTGATGAAAAAACGGCCCCAAACCCGACAAATGCAACTTGCGGTGCTGGTCTTTGAGATCCCCTTTGGTAGCAACCACCAATTTGTATTTTCCGTGCAGTTGTTGCAGCGTTTCTTCAATACCGTCGAGCAACAGAATAGGCTTTTGCAGTAAATCTTTACCTATTTCAATGATTTTTTCAATGACTTTGGTCGAAACCGTATGATTGGAAACCACATAAGCCGTCTGCACCATCGAAAGAATATATCCCTTGATTCCATATCCATACAAAGGCAAATTGCTGATTTGCGTTTGAAACAATGCTTGCGAAAGTCCTTGCCTGGATAAATAATCGCTCAACAAAGCACAAAATTTTTCTTCAGCTTCATCAAAATACGGTTCGTTGATAAACAGCGTATCGTCGGCATCAAAAGCAATAACTTTAAAAGTTGGATTCATAGTAATGGTTTTTACAAAGATAAAAGTTTATCGGGAAGATTAAATAATTGGAGTTTATATGTACATTTGGTTTAATAGAAAATCTAAGGTATGAAAAATTTTATTATAATGATTGGCGGTTCTTTATGTGCCTGGTTTTGTTGTGATCCGGAAGATGATGTTTATACTGAACCTTATGAATCAATAGACAGAATAGCCGTATTGATTGTAGATGATGTTGCCAATGAATTTGAAGGTGGTGAATATTATCATTATTATAACCAACAATATTTAACTTATAATTTGCAGGTTGAAAACGTACCGGCTGCCGATACAGGTTATATAAAAGTGCAGTTTGTAGAAGGTAATCAGCTAATTTATCACGCTTCACAGATATTTAACGGTAGCGGAACTATTATTGTTCCAAATCCGCTAAAAGATCCTTCTTATTTTGATCGGGTTTCAACAGAAGACTTTGCTAATTTGCCACAAGTAGCGATAGAATTAACAAACGGTTCTTCTAATGAAGATGAAGTTCAGAAAAAATGGGCTGCCGTTCAGAATTTGTTAATCGTAAGAATGGGATTGGAGCTAGAAAATCCGAAAATACATTATTTTAAGCAGAATTTAGGCGGAGGATTTACAGAAAATAATAAATGGGTGTTTATTGTTAAATTTTAGACCAAAATGAATTATATGGAATGGGCTAGTCTTTTCTGAATTGTATTCTGAAAGGGTTTATAATCTCTTTAATTCATCAAATTTATTGTAGTAGTATGAGATTTTCTACATTTTTAATTTATTTTAGCGGTCAATAAAACTAAAACATACCATTTTGAAAGAAAACCAACAAGAAGCTTCATTAAAAAGAGGCTTGTCCAACAGGCATATTCAGTTAATTGCATTAGGCGGTGCCATTGGAACAGGATTATTTTTGGGGATTGGGCCCGCAGCGGTTTTGGCAGGTCCATCGGTTATTTTGGGCTATGCTTTTGCAGGAATCATTGCTTTTTTTATTATGCGTCAATTGGGCGAAATGGTGGTCGAAGAACCGGTTTCGGGGTCTTTTTCACATTTTGCTTATAAATATTGGGGATCGTTTGCAGGTTATGCTTCGGGATGGAATTATTGGATTTTGTATATCCTGGTTTCTATGTCCGAGCTCACAGCCATCGGGATTTATGTGCAGTATTGGTGGCCAGAAATTCCTTTATGGGCATCGAGTCTGTTTTTCTTTTTAGCGATTAACGCTTTGAATCTGGGATCGGTAAAGATGTTTGGTGAAGCCGAATTTTGGTTTTCCATCATCAAAGTTGTTGCAATCATAGCGATGATTGTCTTTGGAACGTATTTGTTAATTTCAGGAACGGGCGGGGATCAGGCAAGTATCTCAAACCTTACAAACAACGGTGGGTTTTTTCCGAAAGGCTGGTTTGAGAAAACCGAATCCGGTTATCAGGGATTGCTGGCAGTAATGGCGATTATTATGTTTTCCTTTGGTGGTTTGGAATTGATTGGAATTACAGCAGCCGAAGCCGAAAATCCGGAAAAAAACATTCCAAAAGCTACGAATCAGGTTATTTATCGTATTTTGATTTTTTATGTAGGTGCGTTAATCATCTTGTTTGCTCTGTCGCCTTGGGAAACTATTACTACGAAAACCAGTCCGTTTGTTACCGTTTTTGACAATCTGAAAGGAATGCACTTTAGCCTGTTTGGAGCCGATGTTTCTGTAACTAATTTAATTGCCAATGCACTGAATGTAATTGTGTTAACTGCTGCTTTGTCGGTTTACAACTCTTCGGTGTATAGTAACAGCCGGATGTTGTACGGATTGGCAGAACAAGGAAATGCTCCTCGTTTTCTGATGAAATTAAACAGGCATTCAGTACCCACACGAGCCATTATAGTGTCATCGTGTTTTGCAGCTATTTGTATTTTGATTAATAAATTTGTTCCTGAAGAAGCATTTAAAATTTTGATGTCGTTAGTAGTTTCTTGTTTAATCATCAACTGGATTATGATATCATTTACGCATTTAAAGTTCAGACAAACCAAAGATTTTGAAAATATTCAAACCTTGTTTCCTTCTATTTTATATCCGTTTTCCAATTATGTATGTATGGCATTTCTTGCGGCAATATTAGTGATAATGACCCTTACAGGAATGCACGTTTCAGTACTGCTGATTCCGGTTTGGTTGTTGGTTTTGTATTTAACATACTTTTTTAAAAGTAAAAAAGCTTAGGAAAGATCCGCTGTCTTGTTGGGAAATTTTGTAATTTTAGGAACACTAAATTATTAGAATTATGGAAATTATCCACGAAAGAAACGAACAAAAAGGTGCTTTTACCGCACAGGAAGAAGGTGTAAAAGCTGGGGAAATGACTTATAGCTGGGCAGGAACTGATAAAATTATTATTGATCATACCGAGGTAAATCCCGAATTTAAAGGACAAGGCATCGGGAAAATAATGGTTTTGGCAGCCGTGGGATTTGCCCGTGAGAAAGAGATTAAAATTTTGCCTTTATGTCCGTTTGCTAAAGCAACTTTTGAGAAGAACTCGGATATTCAGGATGTTTTGTTTTAAAGCAACTTATAACTTTTCCAGAGCCTGAAACTTTGGAAAAGTTTTTATTCTCTTAAAAACCTAAAAATATGAAACAACTTTTCTTTCTTTCGTTTATCAGCACCTTTTTACTGATTTCCTGTAACGAGAAATCTTCTGTAAAAGAAGCTCAACCGGTTAGGGAAAATTTAAAATTAGAACTTTCCGAGGCTCAAAAAATCATCGAATTGCCGATGCA
>DATGMY010000036.1:0-5045 GCA_035307005.1 Flavobacterium sp.
CTTTCTTTAAGGCTTTCTGTCCAGTCAATGGTTTCCAATCCTTGTAACAAACGCTCGGCATAAGCGGAGATACGCATAGACCATTGAGTCATTTTTTTACGGATTACGGGATGTCCTCCACGTTCTGAAACACCGTTTACGATTTCGTCATTGGCTAAAACCGTTCCGAGTGCAGGACACCAATTCACTTCCGTTTCTGCTAAATAGGTAAGCCTGTATTTTAAAAGGATTCTTTGTTTTTCTTCGTCGGAAAAGTTTTTCCATTCATCAGCCGAAAAAATCGTAATATCATCATCACAAACTGCATTTATCCTGTGATTCCCTTCGGTTTCAAAAACTTCAATCAATTCGTCAATCGGTCGGGCTTGGTCTGCGTCCTTACAATAATACGAATTGAACAACTGAATAAAAATCCACTGTGTCCATTTATAATATTCAGGATCAGAAGTTCTCACTTCCCTGCTCCAATCAAACGAAAAACCGATTTTGTCTAATTGTTCTCTGTATCTTTTAATGTTGGTTTCGGTTGTAATGGCAGGGTGCTGCCCTGTTTGAATAGCATATTGTTCTGCCGGCAATCCAAAAGAATCATACCCTTGAGGATGCAACACATTAAAACCCTGATGACGTTTATATCTCGCTACAATATCCGAAGCAATGTATCCTAATGGATGCCCTACGTGCAATCCGGCTCCGGATGGATACGGAAACATATCGAGAACGTAAAATTTGGGTTGGGTGCTGGATGTTGGATGTTGGATGTCTGGATTCTCTGCCTTGAATGTTTGATTTTCTGCCCAATATTTTTGCCATTTGGCTTCTATTTCGTTTGGTTGGTATTTCATTTTGTAAGCCTATCATTTTTAACGATTACAAAATTACTTTAATTTCTGTAGATTACTAATTTTTTTATTTTAATAAGCCAAGATGCGGTTGCAAATCTTAGTTTTACATTTCTTTTCTAACGTTTTTGTATGTTTTAAAGGAAAAACAAAAAAAACGTCTGCATCAAAAAAAACCATTTGTTAAGTAAGAAAAAAAATAATATATTTGTTTTTTTATATTAAAAACACGAAATAAGAAAGATATTATGAATATAGTATTTAAACCCATTGAGAAAGAAAATATCACAGGTTTAAATTTCCCTCCGACTGATGTTTTAACTGATCTGCAAGAGATCGCTCTACGTAAACAAGATTTGGAAAAAGCAATGGCAATAGGAAATACCGATCATGTGAAAATTGAAATTTTCTTTGAAGACGACAAAGATTTATTGGTTACCAACACAACTGTTTGGGCAGTAACACCGGAACATATTGTTTTAAAAAAGGGTGTGACCATACCTATTAACAGAATTCACCGTATCATGTAAACAAATACTAAAAATCCGATGTTAACATCGGATTTTTTATTCTATAAATTTTCTTTAGTTAAGTATATTTGAATTTTCTTTAATCAAACGACAGTAAGATAACTTACAGACAATATTATGTTTTCAATTTTTTCATTCTATGTTTCAAAACATAGTATGTATATTTGATTGTTTATAACACAACAATAGTAAGCTTCTATAAGAATTGTAATGGATTTAAATACATTGGTTTGTACATTAATAGCAGGCGGACTGCTCTTATTATCATTCATTAAACTGAGTAATGCCATTGAGGTAAACCACAAGGCAAATATTTACTTTGGAATTTTCGTATTTCTTTGGTCAACTTTTTGGTTAGATGATATGATTTTTCCCGGCTTGTTGGATCAGAATAACTACTTTTTTGTAGGCGTGCGATTTATCCAATTTCTGGTTCCGGTTACCTTTTTTGTAAGTGTGCTTTTTTATATCAATCCTTATTTTAAATATTCGTTTAAAGATTTCAGGTTTTTAATTGTTCCTTTCCTGTTTCTGATCCTATTATTTTGCAAACCGCTGCTAAAAGCATCGCTTTTTAATATCCTTTATATTGTAATTGTTCTGGCTCATTCTTTATTTTACACCGTATCTGCTTATTTAAAAATCCAAAAGCATCAAAAAGACATTGAACTGTTTTCGTCCAACACTGAATTTATCGATTTAAAATGGATAAAATACATCATCTATTCTTTTATAACCTCATCGGTATTAATCATCATATACAGTGCTTTTACAACAGGTGATGGATTAAATCTCTATATCAATCTGTTTTTCTTAGTGGTGGTTTATTTAGTGACTTTTTATTCGATTAGGCAAAAAGAAATTTACCCAGGAGGATTGGATATTGAAAGAACCATCGAACCTTTGGATAATTCTGAAAACAATAATGACACACCAAAGAATAAATTGTTGAGCGACGACGAACTTGATAAATTAAAAGCCGAACTAATTCAGCTAATGGATCATGAAAAACCTTATTTAGACAGCGAGCTTAACTTAGTGAAACTGGCAGAAAAATTACAACTTTCGAGCCACCAGCTTTCGTATGTGATCAATAACGGTTTTAATGAGAATTTTTTCCATTTCATAAACAAATACAGAGTTCAAAAAGCGGAAGAATTATTAACCAACCCGAAGTGGGATCATTTAAACATATTAGCGATAGGTTTTGAATCCGGATTTAATTCTAAAACATCTTTTAACACCACTTTTAAAAAAATGACTTCATACACCCCTACCGAATACCGAAAAAAACGTTCTAATTTATAAACACAAACTCATAAGCTATTGATTAAAAAACAATTAGTTGTTTTTTAAATTTAGTTGTTCGCATCTATAAATCAGGGCATTTAAAGGTAAGCCAACCAGTAGTTTTACAGCATTAAATTTATCTTTTTCAAAATGAAAGAAACATTTGCTGTAATCACAGGAGCAAGCCAGGGTTTGGGAAAATCGTTTGCTCAAGAACTGGCTCAGAAAAAAATCAATCTTATTCTCATCAGTTTACCCAATGAAGGATTGTCTGATTTATGTAAAAATTTTCAGGAACAATTCGGAATCCGTGCCGTTCATTACGAAACCGACCTGAGTACGCAAGAAAACGTATTAACATTAGCTCACTGGATTAATGAAAACTATGCCGTTAAGATATTAATCAACAATGCCGGTGTGGGTGGCACCAAAAAATTCGATGAAGCTTCATCAGCATACATTGAAAAAATTATTCAGATCAATGTTATGGCAACAACGTTATTAACACATCAATTATTAGCGAATCTAAAAAAGCAGGATAAATCCTACATTCTCAATGTATCGAGTCTTGCTGCATTTTCTCCGATAGGTTATAAAACGGTTTACCCCGCATCAAAGGCTTTTATTCATTCGTTTTCACGAGGATTGTATCAAGAATTAAAAGCAACGAACGTATTTGTCAGTGTCGTAAATCCCGGTCCGATGAAAACCAACGAGGACAACACCAAACGAATCGAAGGTCAGGGCTTTTTAGCAAATATGACGGCGTTGAAGCCAGAAAAAGTGGCTAAATATTGTATTCAGCAATTAGAAAAAAGAGATACGGTAATTATGGTCAATCACTTTAGCTGGTTGTGTTTAAGAATCCTTCCTATCTGGATAAAACTTCCTATGTTGACCAATAAAATCAAAAAAGAATTAAACATTACACCATGAAAAGAATCTTTATAACCGGAATTACCGGATTGTTGGGAACCAATCTGGCAAACGCATTGTTAGACCTTGATTATGAAGTAACAGCCATTATCAGAAATCCCGATAAATACATCGGAAAACGAACCGGTAATTTAAACTTGGTACAAATGGATCTGTGGGGCGATTATGACCAATATTTAAAAGAAACAGACATTGTTGTACACATTGCTGCCGAAACCGGTACGCATTTAATTAAATATGCTGATTATGAAAGAACTAATTATGATGCGACTATCCGATTATTTGAAAAAGCGAAAGAACAAAAAGTAGCACAATTTATTTTTATAAGTACGGCAAATACCATCGGATATGGAAGTCTAAAAGCATTAGGAAACGAAACAAAAAAGATCCAAAAACCTTTTACCAAACTGTTTTATGCACAGAGTAAATTACAAGCCGAAAAGTACCTGCTTACCCAAAACAAGGAAATACAAATAAAAATCCTGAACCCTACATTTATGATTGGAGCTTACGACAGTAAACCAAGTTCCGGAAAAATTATACTGATGGGTTTAAAAAAACGTATTGTTTTTTATCCGCCTGGTGGAAAAAATTTTGTTCCAGTAAAAGATGTGGTAAATGCCATAATAAATGCGTTCCATAAAGGTACTTCCGGAGAAAAATATCTGATTGCAGGAACTAATTTATCTTACAAGACTTTTTTTAAGGAATTACGAAATATTACCACCCAAAAGCAGATTTTAATTCCAATTCCCAAATTTTTATTGCTGACCGTTGGTTCTTTCGGAAGTTTTATGCGGAAACTGAACATTGAAACGAGTTTAAGTTCATCAAACATGAAAACGCTTTGTGTAAAAAATTATTACACCAATCAAAAATCAATTCGGGAACTTAACGTCCAATATTCCTCTTTGAATAACGCGATCAAAGAAGCTGCTGATTATTTGGAACGAACACATATTTGAATTTACGAGCTAAATTTTAACACATCTCGGAAACACCGATGCTGTTTGACATCACCATCATTTTAACACTAAAAGACCTCAATAATTAACAATTAATTATTATCCATAACTCTATTTTAAATTTTATTTCATTATTTTTATAATTCATTACATTTTTACCTAAAACACATTTCAGAACTAAAGATACATTGCGTTTATTTTTATTCATTTGTAATTTAAAGTCGGAATTCATGGAGATAAACAAACATACATCATTTTCTTTTTGGGAAAGATCTTCTGAATCTCTTCCTTTATTCCGTCGTTTTATTTTCAGAAAGCGAATTGATAAAACTTTAAAAACGCCTGTTTTGATTAGACAAAAGTGTGAAGGAATTTCCTTTAACGGGCATTTGGTTAAGTCGATTTTGTTTTCCACCGATCTGGCTTTGATAGAAAACAACGACAGTGATGCTGTGCTGGCGGTATATCCTTTTGCACCTTCT
>DATGMY010000037.1:0-19294 GCA_035307005.1 Flavobacterium sp.
ATCAGTTTTCTTCCCTGTATATTGTAAACAACCACTTGTTTTATTTCTTCATTTGTTTGAATATTAAGTATATCTGTTGCCGGATTTGGATAAATGCTGAAATTTGCCATTTGGTGTTTTTTGCTTGATAAAGAAGCTGTGATTTCTTCTGGTATAAATGGTCTTCTTTCTCCGATACTTAAACCCAACCAATCACTGTCTGCCAGTGTGATCTGTGAAAAATCATTTTCTGTTTTCCAGTTTGACAGGTCGGTTCCGGTATAAGATTTCCATACATCCGTTCCGGAAGCAGATTCTGTACGAGCACCAATTGTTACAGAAGATAATGTTGTTGGACTAATCATCGTATAATCAAACCCGTTTAGTTCGTTGGTGATCAAATCCAAAGCGTCTTCCGCACTAATTGTTCCGTCGTATTGAATACCAAATACATAGGAGTCGGCAACGTTATTCGTATCTGTTCCCAAATCAATAACAATTAAACTTTGATTTGCTCCGGTTCCCAGCCAATCAACGATGTCCGAAGCAGCATACCATTGTGAGCTATAAGCAGCAATCGGAGTTACAGGAGCTTGCATTGAAGGGTTGCTAAAACCATAAGAACAACCGTACCATCTTCCGTCTGTTAAAGTTTCCGAAATACCTCCATTACCTGTTAAAGTCTGTGCAGAGGTACCAGACCAGGTACTCCACCAATCGCTGCCACCAATACTTGTATGTGAATTAAAAGTAATGTGATTTAAAAAACCTGTTCCTGAAGCAGGATCAATTACAAAATTAGGTTCTGCATTTGCAATAGCTGCCAACATTGAACCAAATGTTTCTCCATTTCCCGAATCAAAATGATACCCCCAGGCATAGGAGCGGTCGTCTGTTCCGTCTTTGAAATCAACAATCAAATAGGCGGTTTCTGTACCCGAACCGACAAAATACTTTACGTCGTTTGCAGTGAATTGTCCAAAAATAAATTGCGTAAAAAACAATAAGAATAACAAAGTAATTCTTCTCATAATATAAAAAAATTAAAGTTTAACTCCCGAAACTTATAGGAATATATATATGAAAAGATTTATACAGAAGATCTAATCTTTTCACTTTTATTCCCGAAAGCTGAAAAACAAAATCGATCTGGCAGGTCTCCTGGCTTGCATCTTATTGTAGGTCTTCCCAAAAAAATCAGTGACACAATGATTACAATAAGTTTGATAGCTTACAGTTGCGGGTACAGCTTAAGATTTAAACTTAATTCCCTTTTAAAGAACACGAATGCTCTACCATAAATCGGGGCAAAGGTATGAATTAATTCTAATATCTTTGAATAAAATATTTAAAATGAATTTTGGGTTCTATACCTGAATAATCGTTAATTAGGATGGTTGTTTCTTTATATCTTCCGAAACGAAATAGTAGTAAATTCCCGGTTTACCATAGTTCCGGCTTTGCTTTTTACAGATTCAATATGTGAATCTGTCTGGAGAACTTCAAGCGGAAGGAATTCTGTTAGCTTCAAAACCTTTTCATTGTCATAAAGTTCAAAACCAAATTGTGCAAAAGGCAATTGCTCCATAAACGCTTTTTGTGCGAAAGTGATGTTTAAAATTCCTTTAGGTTTCAAAATGCGGCAGAGTTCCGATAACAACTTTTCAGGATCAGCCCAAAAATAGATGGTGTTAACAGTAAATATTTTATCGAAAAAATCCGTTTCAAACGGAATGTTGATGCCATCATATAATTCAAAAAAAGCACGTTGTTGTGCAATGGCGGCCGGGTGCATTTTTGTTGCTTCTGCATACATTAATTCCGAAACTTCCAGACCGTAATAAATAACTCCTTTTTCTGTTAAAAAAGGTAAATGTGCACAATTGCCGTGTCCCAGTTCCATTACTTTTTCGTTGGTATTCAAATTCAAACGCTCCATAGAATGGAGCGTCATCGAAATATTACTTTCATTCATCTGATTACCTGTTTCCACACCCATATTTCCCTTAGGATGGCTGAGCTGGTCTGCTAATTCTTTCAGCTGCTGTTTTTCGTTCATCGTGATGAATTTTTATTCCACCGAAAATTCAATCGTTTCAATCAATGAAGTTACCGGAGCTTTAAAGGTTAGCTTTACTTTTGTTTGTTTTTCGGAATGGTTTATATTTAGAGTTCCTTCGGTAATTTTATAATATCCGGCTTCGCCTTTACAATAACAATGTTTACCGTAAACCAGTTTCACCTGCTCCAAATCAGCATCTTTGTATTCTTTTTTGAAAGCCTCTGCGGGGATTTCCATAAAGATTTCTTCCTTGTAAAAATCGTCGGCATATTCCTGTTCCGATTTGTTTCGGTTGAATTCATACTGTACCAAAACAGTATGGGGGTTGTAGTTTGATTTTGGATATAATTGTTGAAATCCGTTGAGGTTCAGTCCTTTTTCAAATTCGCGAGACGCGGTAAGCGTTCCGTTTTCGGGTACTTCCGATTTTACGGTTACGTTTTTTCCCAACCAATTGGTTGAGGTAACGCCTTTTGTGGACGAACAGCCGGCTAAAGTTGCAAAAGCCAACAAGGTTAAAAGTTTTTTCATTTTTATTTACCGTTATAATTATTCATTGCATTGTTTAAACCTGCCAAAGCAAATTCTTTCACCGCTTTGGAAACCATTTCCAATCGTTCCGGAAGCAATGCGGTTTCTTCATCGCTCCAGTTGCCCAACACGTAATCTACCTGTTGCCCTTTTTTAAACTGATCTGAAATTCCGAAACGTAACCGTGGATATTCGGTGCTGTTCAACATAGTCTGAATACTTTTCAAACCGTTGTGTCCGCCATCCGAACCTTTGGCTTTGATACGGAGTGTTCCAAACGGTAAATTTAAATCATCTGTAATAATTAAGACATTTTCTTTGGAAATTTTTTCTTTGTCCATCCAATATTGAACCGCTTTGCCCGAAAGATTCATATACGTATTGGGCTTTAAAAGCAAAAGCGTTCTTCCTTTGATTTTTACTTGTGCCAGTGCACCCAATTTTACGGTTTCAAAGGCAACTTCTGCTTCTTTTGCCATAAAATCCACAGCTTTGAAACCAATGTTGTGCCGTGTGTTGACATATTCGGCACCCATATTTCCCAAGCCTACAATTAAATACTTTTTCATAAAATCGTCTTCGTCTTTTTCTGTATTTTTGGGAACGCTCCCAAACCACTTCCTAAAAAAATTCATTGCAAATGTATTAACTTATACGTAATTTCGATTAAAACAATGCAAGTTATGGAAAACTTATACACGATCTGGAATTTTATCAAAGAATGGTATTGGCTTCCATTAATGCTGGTAAACATCACGGCTTTTATTACTATTTTAGTCGAAAACGGAAAACCCGAAAAGACGATTGCCTGGCTTTTAGTCATTGTTTTTCTGCCGGTTATCGGCGTGGTTTTGTATTATTTTTTCGGACAAAAGTTTAAAAAAGAAAAATATTTCAAAAAACTGGATCAGCGTTACGCTTCCAAGTTAGAAGAACGATGGAACGCGCTGCAACCTTTTATCGATCAAGAAATCAAACTGACCGAATCTTATGACCGTCATTTAAACGACGCTTTTGAATATTTGGTCTTTACGAAGAATGCAATCCCAACGTCAAACAATGATCTAAAGTTGCTAAACAACGGTGAAGAGAAATTTCCTTTGCTTTTGCAGGATCTGCAAAATGCACAACACCACATTCATATTGAATATTATATTTTTGATGAAGATGAAACAGGAACTGAAATTTTAAACATTCTTGTTGAAAAAGTTAAACAAGGTTTGGAAGTTCGTTTGATTATTGACGATTTTGGTTCGTCGAAATTTGCAAAACGGCGAAAATTTTATGAACAACAGGGAATTCAGTTTGAAATTTTTTTACCGGTACGTTTTTCCTCGTTAGCAAACAGCAATTACCGAAACCACCGAAAAATTATAATTATTGATGGAACTGTTGGTTATGTAGGAGGGATCAATATTTCAGACCGTTACATCAACCCTAATAAATCCGGACTTTTTTGGCGCGATACTTCGATAAGAATTGAGGGCGATGCCGTAAAAATACTTCAGGCACAATTTTGGTTGCACTGGCAAAGCATATCCAAAAACACTTTTTCTTTAAACATAAAATATTTGCCTTTATTAACTGTGCGTTTTCCAAAACGACCGGTAACTTTTGCGTTTTCTTCTCCGGGAAAAACGCCTCCTTATGTGATGGAAGCAATGATTCTGAGTATTTCTGCCGCACAGAAAACCATTCAGTTATGTACGCCTTATTTTATTCCGACCGAATCGTTTAAAACTGCCCTGCTCATAGCTGTCTCCAAAGGTGTGGATGTTAGCTTAATGATTTCGCTTAAAGGAGATTCGGCTATTGTTCAGGCGGCAACACTGTCCTATCTGAAGCCTTTCGTACAACGAGGAATGAAAGTGTATTTGTATAAAAAAGGCTTTTTGCATTCTAAAACCATTTGTATCGATGGTTTGTTGAGTTATGTGGGAACCACCAATCTTGATTCACGTAGTTTTCATATTAATTTTGAACTTTCTGCCATCGTTTTAGATGAACAACTTGCCAAAGAATTGGAAGACACATTTAAAGAAGATATAAAGTCAAGTGTGCTTTTTACTGCCGATACATGGAAAAATGAAAAATGGTATTACAAAGCTTTTGCTTCTCTTTGCCGATTGCTTGCCCCCCTTCTTTAAATGAAATTTTAAAGATGATACAAAAAAACAGCCGGGATTTATTTAAATTCCGGCTATTTATTGCAGGTAAAATTCTGCGGCTATTCTTTTTACAGATTATTACCGTCTTCTTTCCAATCTCTGATTTCTTGCTCGATATCTTCTTTGGTTCGCCCGGTTTTTTCCTGGATCTTACCTATGTATTCTTCCAGTTTACCTTCTGTAAAAACTTTGTCATTGTCAAACCATTCGCCGTATTTTTGTTTTACAGCACCTTTAATCTGGTTCCATTTTCCTTCCAGTTCTAATTTGTTCATAGCAATTAATTTTTAAAAATTATGAGAATAAATGTAGTGACATAAATAACAAGGCACTCTTAAATAAGTCATAAAATATTCATAACGTTGAAACTGACGAAAGTTTAAACAGGCTCTAAGGAGAATTATCCCGGTGTATCTTGCTGGAACATTCTTTATAAAACAAATGAGTAAACTTTTGTATATTCAAAAAAAGCTATCTTTGCATTATGAACGAACATTTGAATCCGACCAATGAACACTTTTCCAATGAAGAGTTAGACGCAGAAAGAAAACTGCGTCCGCTGTCTTTCGACGATTTTGCAGGACAAGATCAGGTGTTGGAAAACTTAAAAGTGTTTGTAAAAGCGGCAAACCTTCGTGGCGAAGCTTTAGATCATACCTTGTTTCACGGACCGCCGGGTTTGGGAAAGACAACTTTGTCTAATATTTTGGCAAACGAATTGAACGTTGGAATTAAAATTACGTCAGGTCCCGTTTTGGATAAGCCCGGAGATTTGGCCGGATTACTGACCAATCTTGACGAACGTGATATTTTATTTATCGATGAAATTCACAGGTTAAGTCCGGTGGTCGAAGAATATTTGTATTCGGCTATGGAAGATTTTAAAATCGACATAATGATTGAATCCGGGCCCAATGCGCGCTCAGTACAGATCAATCTAAATCCGTTTACATTGGTAGGTGCCACAACACGTTCGGGCTTGCTGACTGCTCCAATGCGTGCACGCTTCGGTATTCAAAGTCGTTTACAATATTACAATGCCGAATTGTTGGCAACGATCGTGGAACGCAGTGCAGCTATTCTCAATGTCCCGATTGATCTGGAAGCAGCTATTGAAATTGCGGGTCGAAGCCGGGGAACACCTCGTATTGCAAATGCTTTGTTGCGTCGTGTACGCGATTTTGCACAAATAAAAGGCAACGGACGTATTGATATTGAAATTTCCCGTTTTGCACTCAAAGCTTTGAATGTGGATCAATACGGATTGGACGAAATGGACAACAAAATTCTTTCTACCATCATCGAAAAGTTTAAAGGAGGCCCCGTAGGACTTTCTACTCTGGCAACGGCGGTTTCTGAAAATGCCGAAACGATAGAAGAAGTTTATGAACCGTTTTTGATTCAGGAAGGATTTATTTACCGAACACCAAGAGGGAGGGAAGCTACCGAAAAAGCCTATAAACACTTGGGTGTAGCTTCATTGAAACCAAAAGGCGGATTGTTTGATGAGCTTTAAAGAACGATATACGCAAGAAATAAAACGCAAAGCCACTGAACTGGGTTTTTCTTTTTGTGGAATCTCCAAAGCCGCTTTTCTTGAAGAAGAAGCACCACGATTAGAAAGCTGGTTAAATGCCGGAAAGCACGGCGAAATGACTTATATGGAAAATCATTTCGATAAGCGTTTAGATCCGCGTTTATTGGTTCCGGGGGCAAAATCGGTTGTTTCGTTATTGTACAATTATTTTCCCGATCAACAACAAAATTCTGAGTCGTATAAAATTTCCAAATACGCTTATGGCGAAGATTATCACTTTGTCATCAAAGATAAATTAAAAGATTTATTACGTTTCATCCAAGACGAAATCGGAGAGGTGGACGGACGTGTTTTTACAGATTCTGCACCGGTTTTAGACAAAGCCTGGGCGGCAAAAAGCGGCTTGGGATGGGTAGGAAAAAACAATAATTTAATCCGTAAAGGGGAAGGTTCTTTCTTTTTTGTAGCCGAATTGATTATAGATCTGGAATTGGAATATGACACTCAGGTTACCAACCATTGCGGATCATGTACAGCCTGTATTGATGCGTGTCCTACGCAGGCAATCGAAGCACCATATCTTGTCAATGGAAGTAAATGTATTTCTTATCTGACGATTGAATTAAAAGATGCCATTCCCAATGAGTTCGCAGGCAAATTAGACGACTGGATGTACGGTTGTGACGTGTGCCAGGATGTGTGTCCGTGGAACCGTTTTTCCCAACCGCACAACGAACCTCTGTTTCAGCCCAGACCTGCATTGATTGATTACGATAAAAATCAATGGAATGACTTGACACAAGAGCTTTTCAATGAAGTCTTTCGTAAATCGGCAGTAAAGCGTACCAAATATTCAGGGTTGATGCGAAACATCGCCTTTCTTCAGAAAAAATAGAACAATGGTAAGCAGTTTTTTGTTTTTTTAGCACATAAATATTTTTCAGCAATACAAAAAAATATTTTTTTCCTTCTGTAAACTCATAATTGCTTGGTATATTTGTTAGTTAACAAAAATAAGATTATGCACAGAGATTCAAAACGGCGCGAAGCACTATTATATCATGCGAAACCGAAACCGGGAAAAATAGCGGTAGTCCCTACCAAACCTACTTCATCACAACGTGATTTATCGCTTGCGTATTCGCCTGGAGTTGCCGAGCCTTGTTTAGAAATAGCCAAAGATAAAAACAATGTTTACAAATATACAGCAAAGGGAAATCTGGTAGCAGTTATTTCAAACGGGACGGCTGTCCTGGGACTGGGAGATATTGGTCCGGAGGCATCCAAGCCCGTTATGGAAGGAAAAGGATTGCTGTTTAAAATCTTTTCAGATATTGACGTATTTGATATTGAAATTGATACTAAAGATATTGATGCATTTATTGAAACCGTAAAAAATATTGCCCCAACCTTTGGCGGTATTAATCTGGAAGATATCAAAGCCCCGGAATCGTTTGAAATCGAACGAAGGTTGATTGAAGAACTGGATATTCCCGTAATGCACGACGATCAGCACGGAACTGCAATCATCTCGGCTGCAGCATTGTTAAACGCTTTGGAGCTTTCCGGAAAAAAAATCGAAGAAATTAAAGTGGTTGTTTCCGGTGCGGGTTCAGCAGCTTTGGCTTGTTCAAATATTTATCTGCAATTGGGAGTGAAGGTTGAAAATATTATTATGTTTGACGCAAACGGTGTTTTACATACCAACCGTACCGACTTGCTGCCTCTTCAGATGAAGTATGCCAAACCAGTTGAGGGAATGATGCTTGCCGAAGCGGTCAATGGTGCTGATATGTTTTTAGGACTTTCCGCACCCAATGTATTGACTCCCGAAATGCTCTTGACGATGAACGAAAATCCCATCGTTTTTGCAATGGCAAATCCGGTACCCGAAATTGATTATGAGCTGGCAATTGCTACCCGCTCTGATATTATTATGGCAACGGGACGTTCTGATTATCCTAATCAGGTAAACAATGTGTTAGGTTTTCCGTTTATTTTCCGCGGAGCTTTGGATGTGCGAGCAAAAAAAATCAATGAAGAAATGAAACTCGCTGCGGTCTATGCTCTTGCAAATCTGGCAAAGGAGTCCGTTCCCGAGCAGGTAAATATTGCTTACGGAGAAAGAAGACTGGTTTTTGGACGCGACTACCTTCTGCCAAAACCTTTTGATCCGCGTCTGATCACCGAAATACCACCTGCAGTAGCCAAAGCTGCAATGGATTCGGGTGTGGCAACTGAACCGATTACCGACTGGGACAAATATCGCGATGAGCTGAACGAACGGATGGGCAATGATAACAAGCTGGTTCGTTTGATTGTAAACCGTGCAAAAACAGACCCGAAAAGAGTGGTTTATACCGAAGCAGATCAGTTAAATGTACTAAAGACAGCACAGATTGCCCACGAAGAAGGAATTGCTATCCCCATTTTATTGGGAAATAAAGAAATAATATTAGAATTAAAAAGCGAAATTGGCTTTGAGGCTGATGTAGAAATCATTGATCCGAAAACAGAGCAGGAAGCCGAACGCAGAAGTCGTTTTGCAGAAAAATTATGGCAAAACAGAGTACGAAGAGGAATTACCAGATTAGAAGCTGAAAAACTGATGCGCGACCGGAGTTATTTTGCATCAATGTTGGTCATGCAGGGGGAAGCTGATGCTATGCTATCGGGATATTCACGGAGTTATCCGTCGGCATTAAAACCTGTTCTGGAGATGATTCCCAAAGCGAATGGCGTGCAGCGCGTTGCGGCCACCAACCTGATGATGACACGCAGAGGTCCGATGTTTTTATCTGATACTTCCATCAATCCCGATCCGGGACCGGAAGCCTTGTCAAAGATTGCTTTGATGACCTATCATACTGTAAAAATGTTTGGAATGGAACCAGTTATGGCAATGGTTTCGTATGGAAACTTTGGCTCGTCTAAATTAGAGTCGCCGCAGAAAGTAGCAAGGGCAGTGAAGTTTTTACACAAAAATTACCCGGAAATAATTGTAGATGGCGAAATTCAGGTTGATTTCGCATTGAATCAGGAAATGCTCAAAGATAAATTTCCTTTTTCCAAATTAGTCAACAAAAAAGTAAACACCCTGATCTTTCCTAATTTGGATGTAGCAAATATTACCTACAAAATGCTGAAAGAACTGAATGGAGCTACTTCTATTGGCCCGATTATTTTAGGACTCGATTATCCGGTACACGTGTTTCAGCTGGGCGCATCGGTAGAAGAAATGCTCAATATGACGGCAGTTGCCGTGATTGATGCCCAACACAAACAGTCGGTAAGAAAAAAGTAATTAAATTTTAATATTGAATGTTAAACTATTGATTAGGAATAGAAAACAAAAACTCCGATAAAGTTTAAACTTTATCGGAGTTTTTGTTTTCTATTCCTAATCAATAGTTTAACATTCAATATTAAAATTTAATTACTTTTTTCTTACCGACTGTTTGTGTTGGGCATCAATCACGGCAACTGCCGTCATATTGAGCATTTCTTCTACCGATGCGCCCAGCTGAAACACGTGTACCGGATAATCGAGTCCTAAAATAATCGGGCCAATAGAAGTAGCTCCATTCAGTTCTTTCAGCATTTTGTAGGTAATATTTGCTACATCCAAATTAGGAAAGATCAGGGTGTTTACTTTTTTGTTGACTAATTTGGAAAAAGGAAATTTATCTTTGAGCATTTCCTGATTCAATGCGAAATCAACCTGAATTTCGCCATCTACAATTATTTCCGGGTAATTTTTGTGTAAAAACTTCACTGCCCTTGCTACTTTCTGCGGCGACTCTAATTTAGACGAGCCAAAGTTTCCATACGAAACCATTGCCATAACTGGTTCCATTCCAAACATTTTTACAGTATGATAGGTCATCAAAGCAATCTTTGACAAGGCTTCCGGTCCCGGATCGGGATTGATGGAAGTATCAGATAAAAACATCGGACCTCTGCGTGTCATCATCAGGTTGGTGGCCGCAACGCGCTGCACGCCATTCGCTTTGGGAATCATCTCCAGAACAGGTTTTAATGCCGACGGATAACTCCGTGAATATCCCGATAGCATAGCATCAGCTTCCCCCTGCATGACCAACATTGATGCAAAATAACTCCGGTCGCGCATCAGTTTTTCAGCTTCTAATCTGGTAATTCCTCTTCGTACTCTGTTTTGCCATAATTTTTCTGCAAAACGACTTCTGCGTTCGGCTTCCTGCTCTGTTTTCGGATCAATGATTTCTACATCAGCCTCAAAGCCAATTTCGCTTTTTAATTCTAATATTATTTCTTTATTTCCCAATAAAATGGGGATAGCAATTCCTTCTTCGTGGGCAATCTGTGCTGTCTTTAGTACATTTAACTGATCTGCTTCGGTATAAACCACTCTTTTCGGGTCTGTTTTTGCACGGTTTACAATCAAACGAACCAGCTTGTTATCATTGCCCATCCGTTCGTTCAGCTCATCGCGATATTTGTCCCAGTCGGTAATCGGTTCAGTTGCCACACCCGAATCCATTGCAGCTTTGGCTACTGCAGGTGGTATTTCGGTGATCAGACGCGGATCAAAAGGTTTTGGCAGAAGGTAGTCGCGTCCAAAAACCAGTCTTCTTTCTCCGTAAGCAATATTTACCTGCTCGGGAACGGACTCCTTTGCCAGATTTGCAAGAGCATAGACCGCAGCGAGTTTCATTTCTTCATTGATTTTTTTTGCTCGCACATCCAAAGCTCCGCGGAAAATAAACGGAAAACCTAACACATTGTTTACCTGATTAGGATAATCAGAACGTCCCGTTGCCATAATAATATCAGAGCGGGTAGCAATTGCCAGCTCATAATCAATTTCGGGTACCGGATTTGCCATTGCAAAAACGATGGGATTTTCGTTCATCGTCAAGAGCATTTCGGGAGTCAATACATTGGGTGCGGAAAGTCCTAAAAACATATCAGCACCATTGACCGCTTCGGCAAGCATCATTCCCTCAACTGGTTTGGCATACTTCATCTGAAGAGGCAGCAAGTCGGTACGGTTGGTATGTAAAACACCGTTTGCGTCAAACATAATAATATTTTCAACCTTCACTCCCAATTGCAGATAAATATTTGAACAAGCCAAAGCTGCTGAACCCGCACCGGAAACAACCACTTTAATTTCTTCGATTTTTTTTCCGGAAAGCTCCAAAGCGTTTAACAATGCTGCAGCCGAGATGATTGCAGTTCCGTGCTGATCGTCGTGCATTACGGGAATATCCAGTTCTTCAATCAACCTTCGTTCGATTTCAAACGATTCCGGGGCTTTGATATCTTCCAGATTAATACCGCCAAAGGTTGGGGCAATATTTTTTACGGTTTCAATAAATGCATCAATATCTTTAGTATCAATTTCAATATCAAATACGTCAATATCTGAAAAGATTTTAAACAGCAATCCTTTTCCTTCCATAACGGGCTTGGATGCCTCCGGACCAATATCTCCCAGTCCCAGGACAGCCGTCCCGTTTGAAATAACTGCTACCAGATTTCCCTTTGCTGTATATTTGTAAACATTGTTTTTATCTTTGGCTATTTCTAAACAAGGCTCGGCAACTCCAGGCGAATACGCAAGCGATAAATCACGTTGTGATGAAGTAGGTTTGGTAGGGACTACCGCTATTTTTCCCGGTTTCGGTTTCGCATGATATAATAGTGCTTCGCGCCGTTTTGAATCTCTGTGCATAATCTTATTTTTGTTAACTAACAAATATACCAAGCAATTATGAGTTTACAGAAGGAAAAAAATATTTTTTTGTATTGCTGAAAAATATTTATGTGCTAAAAAAACAAAAAACTGCTTACCATTGTTCTATTTTTTCTGAAGAAAGGCGATGTTTCGCATCAACCCTGAATATTTGGTACGCTTTACTGCCGATTTACGAAAGACTTCATTGAAAAGCTCTTGTGTCAAGTCATTCCATTGATTTTTATCGTAATCAATCAATGCAGGTCTGGGCTGAAACAGAGGTTCGTTGTGCGGTTGGGAAAAACGGTTCCACGGACACACATCCTGGCACACGTCACAACCGTACATCCAGTCGTCTAATTTGCCTGCGAACTCATTGGGAATGGCATCTTTTAATTCAATCGTCAGATAAGAAATACATTTACTTCCATTGACAAGATATGGTGCTTCGATTGCCTGCGTAGGACACGCATCAATACAGGCTGTACATGATCCGCAATGGTTGGTAACCTGAGTGTCATATTCCAATTCCAGATCTATAATCAATTCGGCTACAAAAAAGAAAGAACCTTCCCCTTTACGGATTAAATTATTGTTTTTTCCTACCCATCCCAAGCCGCTTTTTGCCGCCCAGGCTTTGTCTAAAACCGGTGCAGAATCTGTAAAAACACGTCCGTCCACCTCTCCGATTTCGTCTTGGATGAAACGTAATAAATCTTTTAATTTATCTTTGATGACAAAGTGATAATCTTCGCCATAAGCGTATTTGGAAATTTTATACGACTCAGAATTTTGTTGTTGATCGGGAAAATAATTGTACAATAACGAAACAACCGATTTTGCCCCCGGAACCAATAAACGCGGATCTAAACGCTTATCGAAATGATTTTCCATATAAGTCATTTCGCCGTGCTTTCCGGCATTTAACCAGCTTTCTAATCGTGGTGCTTCTTCTTCAAGAAAAGCGGCTTTGGAGATTCCACAAAAAGAAAAACCCAGTTCAGTGGCTTTGCGTTTTATTTCTTGCGTATATCGTTCTTTAAAGCTCATCAAACAATCCGCCTTTTGGTTTCAATGAAGCTACACCCAAGTGTTTATAGGCTTTTTCGGTAGCTTCCCTCCCTCTTGGTGTTCGGTAAATAAATCCTTCCTGAATCAAAAACGGTTCATAAACTTCTTCTATCGTTTCGGCATTTTCAGAAACCGCCGTTGCCAGAGTAGAAAGTCCTACGGGGCCTCCTTTAAACTTTTCGATGATGGTAGAAAGAATTTTGTTGTCCATTTCGTCCAATCCGTATTGATCCACATTCAAAGCTTTGAGTGCAAAACGGGAAATTTCAATATCAATACGTCCGTTGCCTTTTATTTGTGCAAAATCGCGTACACGACGCAACAAAGCATTTGCAATACGAGGTGTTCCCCGGCTTCGACCCGCAATTTCAATAGCTGCTTCCAGATCAATCGGGACATTGAGAATAGCTGCACTGCGTTCCACGATCGTTGCCAACAATTCGGCATTGTAATATTGTAAACGACTTTGAATACCGAAGCGTGCACGCATTGGAGCAGTCAGCAAGCCCGAACGTGTTGTGGCACCTACCAATGTAAACGGATTTAGATTGATCTGTACTGAGCGCGCATTGGGCCCGGATTCAATCATTATGTCGATTTTAAAATCTTCCATAGCCGAATACAAATATTCTTCGACCACCGGACTTAACCTGTGAATTTCATCGATAAATAAAATATCACGTTCGTCAAGATTGGTCAGTAATCCGGCCAAATCTCCGGGCTTATCCAAAACGGGACCTGACGTAATTTTAATTCCAACGTTCAATTCGTTTGCCAAAATATTAGACAAAGTTGTCTTTCCCAAACCCGGCGGTCCGTGAAACAAGGTATGATCTAAAGCTTCGCCACGAAGGTTTGCCGCTTTTACAAACACTTTTAAGTTTTCCAACACCTGATCTTGTCCTGCAAAATCGTCGAAAGACAGCGGACGCAGTTTTCTTTCTGCGTCTAACTCTTCATTGGAAAAGTGTTCATTGGTCGGATTCAAATGTTCGTTCATAATGCAAAGATAGCTTTTTTTGAATATACAAAAGTTTACTCATTTGTTTTATAAAGAATGTTCCAGCAAGATACACCGGGATAATTCTCCTTAGAGCCTGTTTAAACTTTCGTCAGTTTCAACGTTATGAATATTTTATGACTTATTTAAGAGTGCCTTGTTATTTATGTCACTACATTTATTCTCATAATTTTTAAAAATTAATTGCTATGAACAAATTAGAACTGGAAGGAAAATGGAACCAGATTAAAGGTGCTGTAAAACAAAAATACGGCGAATGGTTTGACAATGACAAAGTTTTTACAGAAGGTAAACTGGAAGAATACATAGGTAAGATCCAGGAAAAAACCGGGCGAACCAAAGAAGATATCGAGCAAGAAATCAGAGATTGGAAAGAAGACGGTAATAATCTGTAAAAAGAATAGCCGCAGAATTTTACCTGCAATAAATAGCCGGAATTTAAATAAATCCCGGCTGTTTTTTTGTATCATCTTTAAAATTTCATTTAAAGAAGGGGGGCAAGCAATCGGCAAAGAGAAGCAAAAGCTTTGTAATACCATTTTTCATTTTTCCATGTATCGGCAGTAAAAAGCACACTTGACTTTATATCTTCTTTAAATGTGTCTTCCAATTCTTTGGCAAGTTGTTCATCTAAAACGATGGCAGAAAGTTCAAAATTAATATGAAAACTACGTGAATCAAGATTGGTGGTTCCCACATAACTCAACAAACCATCGATACAAATGGTTTTAGAATGCAAAAAGCCTTTTTTATACAAATACACTTTCATTCCTCGTTGTACGAAAGGCTTCAGATAGGACAGTGTTGCCGCCTGAACAATAGCCGAATCTCCTTTAAGCGAAATCATTAAGCTAACATCCACACCTTTGGAGACAGCTATGAGCAGGGCAGTTTTAAACGATTCGGTCGGAATAAAATAAGGCGTACATAACTGAATGGTTTTCTGTGCGGCAGAAATACTCAGAATCATTGCTTCCATCACATAAGGAGGCGTTTTTCCCGGAGAAGAAAACGCAAAAGTTACCGGTCGTTTTGGAAAACGCACAGTTAATAAAGGCAAATATTTTATGTTTAAAGAAAAAGTGTTTTTGGATATGCTTTGCCAGTGCAACCAAAATTGTGCCTGAAGTATTTTTACGGCATCGCCCTCAATTCTTATCGAAGTATCGCGCCAAAAAAGTCCGGATTTATTAGGGTTGATGTAACGGTCTGAAATATTGATCCCTCCTACATAACCAACAGTTCCATCAATAATTATAATTTTTCGGTGGTTTCGGTAATTGCTGTTTGCTAACGAGGAAAAACGTACCGGTAAAAAAATTTCAAACTGAATTCCCTGTTGTTCATAAAATTTTCGCCGTTTTGCAAATTTCGACGAACCAAAATCGTCAATAATCAAACGAACTTCCAAACCTTGTTTAACTTTTTCAACAAGAATGTTTAAAATTTCAGTTCCTGTTTCATCTTCATCAAAAATATAATATTCAATATGAATGTGGTGTTGTGCATTTTGCAGATCCTGCAAAAGCAAAGGAAATTTCTCTTCACCGTTGTTTAGCAACTTTAGATCATTGTTTGACGTTGGGATTGCATTCTTCGTAAAGACCAAATATTCAAAAGCGTCGTTTAAATGACGGTCATAAGATTCGGTCAGTTTGATTTCTTGATCGATAAAAGGTTGCAGCGCGTTCCATCGTTCTTCTAACTTGGAAGCGTAACGCTGATCCAGTTTTTTGAAATATTTTTCTTTTTTAAACTTTTGTCCGAAAAAATAATACAAAACCACGCCGATAACCGGCAGAAAAACAATGACTAAAAGCCAGGCAATCGTCTTTTCGGGTTTTCCGTTTTCGACTAAAATAGTAATAAAAGCCGTGATGTTTACCAGCATTAATGGAAGCCAATACCATTCTTTGATAAAATTCCAGATCGTGTATAAGTTTTCCATAACTTGCATTGTTTTAATCGAAATTACGTATAAGTTAATACATTTGCAATGAATTTTTTTAGGAAGTGGTTTGGGAGCGTTCCCAAAAATACAGAAAAAGACGAAGACGATTTTATGAAAAAGTATTTAATTGTAGGCTTGGGAAATATGGGTGCCGAATATGTCAACACACGGCACAACATTGGTTTCAAAGCTGTGGATTTTATGGCAAAAGAAGCAGAAGTTGCCTTTGAAACCGTAAAATTGGGTGCACTGGCACAAGTAAAAATCAAAGGAAGAACGCTTTTGCTTTTAAAGCCCAATACGTATATGAATCTTTCGGGCAAAGCGGTTCAATATTGGATGGACAAAGAAAAAATTTCCAAAGAAAATGTCTTAATTATTACAGATGATTTAAATTTACCGTTTGGAACACTCCGTATCAAAGCCAAAGGTTCGGATGGCGGACACAACGGTTTGAAAAGTATTCAGACTATGTTGAACAGCACCGAATATCCACGGTTACGTTTCGGAATTTCAGATCAGTTTAAAAAAGGGCAACAGGTAGATTACGTGTTGGGCAACTGGAGCGATGAAGAAACCGCATTGCTTCCGGAACGATTGGAAATGGTTTCCAAAGCGGTGAAAGAATTTGCTTTGGCAGGTTTAAACAATGCAATGAATAATTATAACGGTAAATAAAAATGAAAAAACTTTTAACCTTGTTGGCTTTTGCAACTTTAGCCGGCTGTTCGTCCACAAAAGGCGTTACCTCAACCAATTGGTTGGGAAAAAACGTAACCGTAAAATCGGAAGTACCCGAAAACGGAACGCTTACCGCGTCTCGCGAATTTGAAAAAGGACTGAACCTCAACGGATTTCAACAATTATATCCAAAATCAAACTACAACCCCCATACTGTTTTGGTACAGTATGAATTCAACCGAAACAAATCGGAACAGGAATATGCCGACGATTTTTACAAGGAAGAAATCTTTATGGAAATCCCCGCAGAGGCTTTCAAAAAAGAATACAAAGATGCTGATTTGGAGCAGGTGAAACTGGTTTACGGTAAACATTGTTATTGTAAAGGCGAAGCCGGATATTATAAAATTACCGAAGGAACTCTAAATATAAACCATTCCGAAAAACAAACAAAAGTAAAGCTAACCTTTAAAGCTCCGGTAACTTCATTGATTGAAACGATTGAATTTTCGGTGGAATAAAAATTCATCACGATGAACGAAAAACAGCAGCTGAAAGAATTAGCAGACCAGCTCAGCCATCCTAAGGGAAATATGGGTGTGGAAACAGGTAATCAGATGAATGAAAGTAATATTTCGATGACGCTCCATTCTATGGAGCGTTTGAATTTGAATACCAACGAAAAAGTAATGGAACTGGGACACGGCAATTGTGCACATTTACCTTTTTTAACAGAAAAAGGAGTTATTTATTACGGTCTGGAAGTTTCGGAATTAATGTATGCAGAAGCAACAAAAATGCACCCGGCCGCCATTGCACAACAACGTGCTTTTTTTGAATTATATGATGGCATCAACATTCCGTTTGAAACGGATTTTTTCGATAAAATATTTACTGTTAACACCATCTATTTTTGGGCTGATCCTGAAAAGTTGTTATCGGAACTCTGCCGCATTTTGAAACCTAAAGGAATTTTAAACATCACTTTCGCACAAAAAGCGTTTATGGAGCAATTGCCTTTTGCACAATTTGGTTTTGAACTTTATGACAATGAAAAGGTTTTGAAGCTAACAGAATTCCTTCCGCTTGAAGTTCTCCAGACAGATTCACATATTGAATCTGTAAAAAGCAAAGCCGGAACTATGGTAAACCGGGAATTTACTACTATTTCGTTTCGGAAGATATAAAGAAACAACCATCCTAATTAACGATTATTCAGGTATAGAACCCAAAATTCATTTTAAATATTTTATTCAAAGATATTAGAATTAATTCATACCTTTGCCCCGATTTATGGTAGAGCATTCGTGTTCTTTAAAAGGGAATTAAGTTTAAATCTTAAGCTGTACCCGCAACTGTAAGCTATCAAACTTATTGTAATCATTGTGTCACTGATTTTTTTGGGAAGACCTACAATAAGATGCAAGCCAGGAGACCTGCCAGATCGATTTTGTTTTTCAGCTTTCGGGAATAAAAGTGAAAAGATTAGATCTTCTGTATAAATCTTTTCATATATATATTCCTATAAGTTTCGGGAGTTAAACTTTAATTTTTTTATATTATGAGAAGAATTACTTTGTTATTCTTATTGTTTTTTACGCAATTTATTTTTGGACAATTCACTGCAAACGACGTAAAGTATTTTGTCGGTTCGGGTACAGAAACCGCCTATTTGATTGTTGATTTCAAAGACGGAACAGACGACCGCTCCTATGCCTGGGGGTATCATTTTGATTCGGGAAATGGAGAAACATTTGGTTCAATGTTGGCAGCTATTGCAAATGCAGAACCTAATTTTGTAATTGATCCTGCTTCAGGAACAGGTTTTTTAAATCACATTACTTTTAATTCACATACAAGTATTGGTGGCAGCGATTGGTGGAGTACCTGGTCTGGTACCTCTGCACAGACTTTAACAGGTAATGGAGGTATTTCGGAAACTTTAACAGACGGAAGATGGTACGGTTGTTCTTATGGTTTTAGCAACCCTTCAATGCAAGCTCCTGTAACTCCGATTGCTGCTTATAGCTCACAATGGTATGCTGCTTCGGACATCGTTGATTGGCTGGGAACCGGAGCAAATCAAAGTTTAATTGTTATTGATTTGGGAACAGATACGAATAACGTTGCCGACTCCTATGTATTTGGTATTCAATACGACGGAACAATTAGTGCGGAAGACGCTTTGGATTTGATCACCAACGAACTAAACGGGTTTGATTATACGATGATTAGTCCAACAACATTATCTTCTGTAACAATTGGTGCTCGTACAGAATCTGCTTCCGGAACGGATGTATGGAAATCTTATACCGGAACCGACCTGTCAAACTGGAAAACAGAAAATGATTTTTCACAGATCACACTGGCAGACAGTGATTGGTTGGGTTTAAGTATCGGAGAAAGAAGACCATTTATACCAGAAGAAATCACAGCTTCTTTATCAAGCAAAAAACACCAAATGGCAAATTTCAGCATTTATCCAAATCCGGCAACAGATATACTTAATATTCAAACAAATGAAGAAATAAAACAAGTGGTTGTTTACAATATACAGGGAAGAAAACTGAT
>DATGMY010000038.1:0-5267 GCA_035307005.1 Flavobacterium sp.
TAACATATAATTTAATGTTTCTAAGTTACTCTGACCTATGTTTTTCAATTGGTTGGCAAATACCAAAGCTTTTTCCTGCTCTTCATATTTCCACCCCTCTTCACTATTGTTAAAAGAATAATCCAATTCAAATATTATTTCTTCATTAATAGTATCTTGAAATACAAATGTGTTTTTGTAATCATTATTTTCTTTTTCTAATGATACATCTAAAACCCAGCCCTCATAAACAATTTTATAATTGTGGTTCACAATTGGCACGCTCATCACTCGGACAGGATTGTCGGTAGATTCTGCTTCGGCATTATTAACTTTACCATCATCACTACAGGAATTCAGCCCTAACCCTAAAATAGCTATATACTAAAAATTTTAATCTGTTCATAATATACATATTTTTTGAATGAATGTTAAAGGTATATTAATTTTTTAATAGTTGACTTTTTTAATAGTTTTTTAACACTTGCGCAAATTATAGAAGTATCTACGGAATTTATCATAAAAAATACCGCTCCGAAAGTTCGGAGCGGTATTAAACTTGTAAGGACGAGTAGATTAAAAAGTAAATTTAACCGAGCCATTCCAGGTGCGTCCAAACCCGAAATAAACCTGGTTACGGTCGTCTAAACCTTTGTATGTTGCCGTAGTCGTATCATCAACCTTGATAGCTGTATTTGATTGAGAAATATATTCCGCATCAAACAGGTTGTTGATATTAAAACGGAAGCTCAATCTGTTTTTTCCTGACAAATTCACGCTGTAAGAAATACCTGCATCTACCAATTGGAAAGAAGGCAACATCAAGTTTTCTTTTTCCTGACGGTTGGCATACAAATCCTGGTAATAACGGTAATCTGCATCGATTGATAAATTTGGCAATATGCGGTATTTTGCACCTAAACCAACTGTTGTTTGTGCGGCATTACCTACTTTTCCACCGTCTAAATCACGCATAGAAGTTTCTAAAATTTCGCGGTCTTCTGTTCTGGTTTCTGTAACGGTACTGCCTTTGTAAATCCAGTCTCCAATAGAAGCAAAACCTCTAACTTCTAAATTATACAACGGTTTTGCCTGAATATCCAATTCAATTCCTTTATGATCTTGTTTTACGCCACGGTTTACCGTAAACAATTGCTGACCTGCTAAATGCGGATAATCCGGATCTGTTGAAGAAACTGTTTCAACGGATGACTCTACCCGGTTTGCCCAAGTGGTTTTGTAGGCATTTACGTTAACAGCTACAAATTCTGACACGAATTTATACCCCAGTTCCATACCAATAATGTCTTCGTTTTTGGTAAAAGGATTTACTGCGTTTCCAAAACTCAGGTAAATATTATCGTGATAAGGCTGACGTGAGTAAACACCTGCATTACCAAAGAAGGTGTGTTTGTTGTCGATGTTATAGCTTAAGCCTCCTTTTACGTTGTAGCCCATGTTGGTTACTTTTTCAGATTTCTCTTCGGCTTCGCTGTATTGGTAAGGATCCCAGCGAACGTGTGACTGATTTGACACTGCTCCCTGAAAGAATGCCGAGAAACGGTCGGTGGCATATTCCAACTGAGCGAATAATCCTCCGTAATTAATGGTTTCCGAATAATCATATCCATATTTATCTTCCGGATTTTTTGCAAATTGCGACAACACTTTCCATGGATTGGTTGAAAACGTGTTGCGAATTTCGTTATTTGGGTCTCTTAAACGGGTAGAAGTATCGTCAGTAAAGTATGTTCCTCCCATTAAATCAGTCAATTGACGGAAGTGATCCCCTGAATAAGATCTTAAATCAAATCCAACATTGAAGGATAAATTCTCATTAAAATCACGGTTATAATTGGTTACCAAACCATACCAGGCGTGGTTGTTTACAGAAGCACGAACCACAGAGTTTGATTCCCCTCTCAATACATTAGCGTCGTATATCGACTGAAAATCCTTGGTTCCTGTTCCATCCTGCATTAATGGTGCAAAAGCACCTGCAGAACCTGTTCCGCCTCCACGTCCCCAAGACGCATAAAGAACAGTAGATAAATTAGACCAATCATTGATTTTCCAATCCCAGTTCAGATTAGCTACCGGTTTGTGATAATAATTTCTTCGGTCGTTAAACGCTTTTCCGTTTAACATTCCCCAGTTATTGTTAAATTTTTTTCCAAAAACATCGTACCCGGGAGTTCTTACAGTCGTTTTACTTTCATCTGTATAAACAGTACCTATTGCTTTTGCATAGTTTTGGTCGTGCCATTGTGGTGCTCCGGTAATCAGAAAGTTGAAATTGTGTTGTTCGTTGGCTTTATACCCGATAGATATAAAATAGTTTTGTCCTTGTCCGGCAGTCATATCGTTATAACCATCACCTTGCCAGTGCGAAAACATTGCCGTGATACCCAAGCCGTTTTCCTGCAGACCTGTACTGTATCCTATGGTAGATTTAAAATAGTTGTCATTGCCCAGTCCGGCTCTTAAAAATCCGCCCTGACGCATTTCTGTTGCTTTGGTAATAAAGTTAATCGTTCCTCCCACCGAAGAAATTGCTAATTTAGAAGAACCTAATCCGCGTTGAATCTGGATGGCATTGGCAATATCAGCCATTCCTGACCAATTGGACCAATACATATTTCCGTCTTCCATACCATTAATCGGCTGACCGTTTAACAAGAATGCCGTATTGGATTGATCAAAACCACGTGTGTACATTTGCGTATCTCCAAAACCACTGGATTCACTGGTTACATAGATCGAAGGAGTATTGACCATCGTTGCAGTAATATCGCGTGCACCTACTTTTTCTTCAATATCTGCTCCTTTGATTGTTGAAACAGCAATAGGCGTTCTGCGTCCTTCGGCAACGTCGATTACTCCACGAGCCATTACCACGATTTCATCTAACGATTCTGTGCTTTCATTCAGGTAGATGATTCCCAGGTTCAATTCGTTTGTTGTTTCAAAGTTGAAAGAAATGGTTTTGGAAGCATAACCTAAAGTAGAAAGTTCAATTTGCCCCTGAATCAATTCTGTAGAAACTGTAAATGAGCCGTCTTCATTGGTTATTACTCCCACAGTTGTTCCTTTTACATAAACCTCAACGTCAGACAGCGCTGTTCTGTTTTCTGCATTACGGACAACCCCTGTCAGCTTGTTTTGGGCGTATGAAGCCGTTCCTGCTAACAAAGTTACTAAAGCTAAATAACTGATACGTTTTTTCATTATGAATACTCGTTATATTTTTCAGGACAAAATTAACAACTTAATCGTATAGAATTTTCCAAAAATCAGAACATTAAAAAAAGCGTAATTATTAATTAACATTACGCTTTTGTGTTATCAATTAAATGTTAACAAGCTAAAAAATAAGCTTTTTTTCAGTACTGTGGTTATAACTCTTTTACATTATTTCTCTGATTGACATCAGCCATTAATTGTGACGGATCGATAACTATTGTTTTGATTTTCTTTCCTTTGGTGTTCACTTTCAAATCATAAGTAGGATAGGCCCAATCCCAGCCATCGACAACCGTACGCGGAATTTCGGGATAGGGATTTTCTTTGTGCCAGCGCATCAAAGTATTGGGTATATAAAAACTTTCCGTAGAATCATCTTCATAAATTACCACCAAATCAATCGGCATCGGCATACGTCCGATACGTTCTAAAGTTACTGTTGCTTCATTTGCTGTTGTTTCAACATTTTTAATACCATAATCGATGGTGTTTGTGGTCTGTGTCCAATCTACCAGATACCAGTCTAAAACAGCTCCTGTAACACGCTCTGCACTGCGTTTGAAATCGTTTGGAGTAGGATGGGAAAATTTAAAATCGTGATAAAAACGCTGCAAAGCTTTAAAAGTGTTGTCCCAACCGATGACATACGCCAGTTGGGTGACAAAAATAGCACCTTTATTGTAAGCCGAAATTCCAAAATTCATATTATCATCAAAACGGTCGGCATGGGTAGAAAGCGGTTGTTCTCCTCCTTTTCTAACCATATAATTATAGGCATTATACATACTTTGAAAAGGATTTTCATCTTCCTGATTTTCTTTTTCCATAATTTGCTTTACCGCAAAATCGGAAATAAATGAAGTGAATCCTTCATCAAACCAACTGTGTTTACTTTCATTTGTTGCCAAAACGTGTTGAAACCATTTGTGAGCCAGTTCGTGAGCCGTTACTCCGATTAAACTTGGTAAGCTGCGTTCTCCGGTAATCAATGTACACATTGCATATTCCATACCACCGTCGCCGCCCTGAATCACGGAATATTGTTTGTAGGGATATTCGCCAACAGATTTATTGAAAAACTCCATCAATCTTGCCGTTTCAGGTTGTAACTTTTTCCAGTTTTCCTTGATGTTTGGATTGTTTTTATAAAGGAAATGCAGTTCTACATTGTTTGGTCCTGTTATTTTATCGTGAATAAAATCCGGATCGGCTCCCCAGGCAAAATCATGAACATTTGGTGCAATAAAATGCCAGGTCAGTGTTTTTTGTTTTCTTGGTACAGATACTTTTACTCCTTCATCTTCATAACCGTGACCAATTTCGTTTTTGTTTTGAAGATAACCCGTTCCGCCAACAGTGTATCGTTTGTCTAAAGTAAGTTTTACATCAAAATTGCCCCAAACTCCATGAAATTCACGACCAATGTACGGATCTGGATGCCAGCCTTCAAAATCAAATGCTGCCATTTTTGGATACCATTGTGCCATAGAAAGAGCTACTCCTTCATCGGAATTGCGTCCGGCACGGCGTACCATTACCGGAACTTGTCCGTCGAAATTCATCGTAAAAGTGGTTTTACTTCCGGGTAATAATGGTTTTGCCAAATCTACTTCCAAAATGGTTCCAACCACTTTTGTCTGAAGCAAAACACCGTCTTGCTTTAAATCATTTACTTTTAAATAACCGATTTCGTTGGGTTTTAATTCCGAAATTTTGCTTTGTTTTTTTTCAATTCCATCAGGACCTTTAAACGATCTTACCATACGGGAGTCGGCATCAGAAATAGTTGTCAGGCGTACGTCCATTTCACTTCCGGGTTGAAACGCATTGAAATACAAATGATAAAAAACCCGTTTCAGCGTATCGGGCGAATTGTTGGTATAAACCAATTCCTGTGTTCCTGAATATTGAAAATTTTCAACATCCATCGTTACGTCCATTTTGTAATCTACGTGTTGCTGCCAATAGCCCGGATTGGGATTGTTGTGCTGGGCAAAAACAGTTGCTGATGCTGCAATTAATAAGAGTAAAAGCTTTTTCATAAT
>DATGMY010000039.1:0-4860 GCA_035307005.1 Flavobacterium sp.
GTGTACTGAATTTCTAATATGTTTTTTTTATATTTTTGTATTAACTAATAAAAACTCAATAAAAAGATTTAACCCGGGTTTTTTAAATTAAATATGGATACAATACCCCTGAGTACCTTGTCTATGACTGCTGCAGAAAGCCTTTCCGATGAAATATCGGTCTGGAAGTTAGTATTAACCTTATTTCTAGTTCTTTTAAACGGATTTTTTGTTGCAGCAGAATTTGCAATTGTAAAAGTCCGCGCTTCTCAGATAGAAGTTCATAAAGGCATAAAATCCAGCGCAGCTAACGCAGCAAAAACGATCGTTACTCATTTAGATTCTTATCTTGCCGCCACTCAATTGGGAATTACTTTAGCTTCTCTGGGTTTAGGTTGGGTTGGAGAAAGTTCCTTAACTCCTGTTATTTTAAAATTATTTGATTTATTTGGATTTTCAGGTCCTCAATACGATACACTGGCACATAATATATCTTTTCCGATTGCGTTTGTGATTATCACAGTTCTCCACATTGTTTTTGGAGAATTGGCACCAAAATCATTGGCTATCCAATATCCTACCAAGACAACTTTTGCAGTTTCGTGGCCTTTACGCATTTTTTACATCATTTTCAAACCGGTAATCTGGACAATGAACGGTTTTGCAAATATACTTTTGCGTGCCTTTGGCATTACTCCGGTTCATGGGGGCGACATCCACACCGAAGAAGAATTGAAAATGATTATTACGGAAAGTCAGGAAGGCGGTGCTATTGAAGAAACCGAACGCGAACTGATTCAGAATGTCTTTGAGTTTGACGACCGCCGGGTAATCAACGTTTATACACTTAAAAAAAATGTTTCCAGCCTCAATGTCAACACACCGATTAAAGAAGTTGTTGATTATTGTATTTCAGAGGGGTATTCACGTTATCCGGTATATGGCGAAACAAAGGAAAATATCTTGGGAATGCTTTACACCAAGGATTTATTCCGGGAATTTACCAAAAACGGCGAAAACTTTTCAATCGCTTCCATTTTGCGTGAACCTATTTTTGTTTCCGAAACCACATTGATAAAAAACCTTTTAAAGAAATTCCAGTCAGAACATTCACAAGTGGCTATTGTAACCAACGAAATTGGTGATTTTTCAGGACTGGTAACTTTAGAAGATATTTTAGAGGAATTGGTGGGTGAAATTCAGGACGAATACGACAATGAAGAGCCGATCGTAAGCAAAGTTGCCGATGGAATTTTCATTGTAAATTCACACGAAAATATTTCTGACATCAACCGACTGATTCCTTTTCCGTTTGAAGAAAGCGAACATTACGATACGCTGGCAGGGTTGATCTCTGAAGTAAACAACACTTCTGAAACCGATCTTCAGGAAGGCGACAGTATCGAACTGGAGCACTACACCGGTACTGTTTTAAAGATGTACCGGAATTCCGTAGAGTCGATACAATTGGTCGTAAAAGCAGAATATATGGAAAATACCGAACCCACAACAGAATAAATATGAGCACCTTTTTTAAGGTGCTTTTTTATTTACAATTTTCAACTTTTTAATAAAAAAGGAAAAGAGTATCTTTGCTGCTAAAATAAACAACACAATGAACTATTTTTCTTCTGATTTTAAATTAGGAATTTTAGGTGGCGGACAACTTGGAAAAATGCTATTGACCGAAACAAGAAAATTCGATATACAGACGTACGTAGTGGATCCAAGTGCCGAAGCACCTTGCCAGTTTGGTGCTACAAAGTTTTTTCAGGGTTCTTTGAACGATTACCAAACCGTTCTGGATTTGGGAAATCAGGTGGATGTATTGACGATTGAAATTGAAAATGTGAATCTGGAAGCTTTGGAAGCTTTAGAAAACGAAGGAAAAAAAGTATATCCATCGCCAAAAACTTTGCGTTTGATTTCTAATAAAGGAAATCAGAAAGATTTTTATATTCAAAATAATATTCCAACGGCTCCTTATCAGCGTTTTGCTACTTTGGAAGCATTAAAAACCGAAGTAAACAACGCAACGATAAAACTTCCGTTTGTTTGGAAAGCAACCGAAGGCGGATACGACGGAAACGGTGTAAAAGTCGTTCGTAAAGCTGAAGATTTGAATACTTTACCGCAAACCGAATGTATTGCTGAAGAAATGATTCCCTTTAAAAATGAGCTGGCTGTGATTGTGGCTCGTTCGGCATCGGGAGAAATCAAAACCTATCCGGTGGTAGAAATGGAATTTCATCCCGAAGCCAATCAGGTAGAATACGTGATTTGTCCGGCGCGAATTGAAGAAGCTGTTTCTCAAAAAGCCCGTGAAATTGCATTGAAAGTTTCAAAAGCCTATAACCACGTCGGACTTCTGGCAGTGGAAATGTTCCAAACCGAAGATGACGAAATTTTGGTAAACGAAGTAGCTCCGCGTCCGCATAATTCAGGGCATTATTCGATTGAAGCGAGTTATACTTCTCAATTTGAACAACATATCCGTGCCATTTTAGATTTGCCTTTAGGTAATACCGACAGTAAAGTTGCCGGAATTATGGTAAACCTGGTAGGCGAAGAAGGTTATTCAGGACAGGTGATTTACGAAAACATTGAAAAAATTATGGCGATTGACGGCGTTACACCACATATTTACGGAAAAAGAGAAACACGTCCGTTCCGTAAAATGGGACACGTTACCATTGTTAATGCCAATATGGCGGAAGCACGGAGAGTTGCACAAGAGGTTAAGGAAACCATTAGAGTGATTAGTAAGTAACAATTTGTTATTTTGGAATCATAAAAAATAACCATAATTATGAGGTTAATTCTACTATTGATATTTATTTCCTTAACGGCTTGTGGACAAAAAGATAGTCTCGAAAGTGTTGAAATGTACAGTAATGCGTTAGATGAGCATAGAAATTTGAGTGTTTATATTCCGGAAAACTTTAACGAAAATAGAGAATACAATATTATTTATTGTACAGATGGTCAATTCATTAATAAAGAATACAAAAATAAACTTGATAGCTTAATTGATTCAAAAAGCATCGAACCAATTATAATTATTGGTGTTCATTCAAACGAAAAAGAAATTCCCAATAGTTATTTTGAATATCGAAATTATGAATATGTAGAAAGTTTAGGAATTGGAGAAACAAATTCTGATTTATCAAATAGATTTAAAAACCATTTGACCTTTTTCATTAATGAAGTTCCGAAAGAAATTGAAAACAAATATCATTTAAAAGTTAAGAACAGATATTTTTACGGTGTTTCAAACGGAGCAGGATTTGGTATTAGTTTAGCGTCCTACTATCCTGATTTATTCAAAAAATATATTTTATATTCTGTTGCAGGAGCTGAATATAAAAACCTGAACTGGGATTCCAAAATCTATCCTTCTTTAGTGATTGCTTACGGTGATGAAGAAAACGAAAACTTGATTGGGAATATAGTCGAATTTTCAAACTTTCTACACAGTAAAGATTATAAGCACACATTAAAAAAATATAAAGGAGGACACACCAGAGAAGATTGGCTAAAACAATTTATTGAAGATATAAAACTTTTGAAGTAGAAAAAACAGGTAAAAACAATTCGAATGATTGTAGGTTTTGACTTAGTTAGTCTAACTTTTTTTTTTGTAACTTTGATATAAATAATTTGCGATATGAATACTTCTGAATTAAAATTAAATATCATTCAAAAAATAACTGAATTAAAAGAAGTTCGCGTTATTGAAGAGATTAAAAGGCTTTTAGACTTTGAACTTGATAAAGGTATTTATGAGTTGTCAGAAAATCAAAAAAACAGAGTAGCAGAAGCCAGGGAAGAATATACTAATGGAAAATTTTTAACCGAAAACGAAGCTGATAATGAAATTGACCAATGGTTAAAAGAAGAATAATCTGGACAAAATCGGCACAATCTGAAAGGAAAGAAATATTGATGTATTGGTTCAACAGAACCCAATCTAAAACGTACAGCAAAAAACTCAATAAATTATTTTCTGAACGTGTAAAACTTCTTTCTAAGCATCCGAAAATACGAGATTATCTGATATTTTACGAGTTTACTAAAACCGAATTAATAATTTTATCCATTTGGGATACAAAGAGAGACGAGAAAAACACTGAATTTAGTTATACATAATAAATAAAAAATGAAAGTAGCCGTAGTAATGGGCAGTATTTCGGATATGCCGGTAATGCAAGATGCCATAGATATATTAAACGAATTTGGTGTAGAAGCGTATGTAGATATTGTTTCCGCACACAGAACCCCGGAGAAACTCGTCGATTTTTCAAGCAACGCACACAAAAACGGAATCAATGTAATTATTGCCGGTGCAGGCGGAGCAGCACATTTACCGGGAATGGTAGCCAGTATGAGTCCGCTTCCCGTGATTGGTGTTCCTGTGAAATCGAGCAATTCAATTGATGGTTGGGATTCGGTTTTGTCTATCCTACAAATGCCGGGCGGAGTTCCGGTTGCAACAGTGGCATTAAACGGTGCTAAAAACGCAGCACTTTTGGCTATTCAGATCCTGGCAAGCCAGAATGCTGAATTATTGCAAAAAATGACCGATTATAAACAAGGCTTAAAAGAAGCTGTTTTAAAAGCCGCTGAAGGTTTAAAATGATAATTTTTACCTATCAGTTTTTAAACAATTACATAAGTATTCTGAAAACGCTTAAAGTTGTTTGGGCAATCTTTATAAGGCTATCTCTAAACTAGGCTACTGCTTTCAGAAAGCTTATTGCATATTCTTATTTTTACCCAATAAATAGAGGCTGTTCTTTAGTTTTTTTATGCGTTTTTTTCGACTAAAACGAATAAAAGATTTGGCAGGATATTGTCTTTTTGGTGTAATATTATTAAACA
>DATGMY010000040.1:0-4357 GCA_035307005.1 Flavobacterium sp.
CCATCGAAATGACAAGTTTCAAGAGAAGTCAAGGGACAAAAAGTTAAAGGCTGAGAATCCCAAGATGAATACGATTGATTTTAGGGTGTTGCAGTATGGTGAGTTTTTGAGGGGGTGATTTCTTTCCTCATTCTCACACTGTTTCTCACTCTTTTTTAAAACAATATTACACAGAGATACACGGAGGGTTTTCACAGAGCTACGCTGAGTGTTCACACTTGTGCTGAGTTTGCCGAAGTAGAGATTCGCAGAGGAAAAAGAGAAGTGTTCGGATTTAGAAATATTTATCCTCATTCTCGCATTGTTTCTCGTGCTTATTCAATTATTCAACACATCCCACTCATCAATAATTTTATTTCCTCTGGTGATCATCAATTTACCAAATTGCAAGAATACAAATTCACTTTGGTGAGGACGTAAAAACACAAAATCATCAACGTCTAAGGTTGCAGTCATAGGAGCATTAACCATTGTTTGATTAGTGGATGCTCCAAAAAGCGAGTTCAGTTGTAATTCTTCTGGAAAAACATAATCCGCTTTCCAAAAGCCTCCATAAATAAAAAAGGATTGAGCGATTTTTCTATTGATGAAACGCAATATCGTTTTAAATTTTTCTAAACCTGGAATAGTGGTGTCTTTCATTTTTTTCAGCACAGGAGTTGCAATAAAACATGCTGGACTATAATTGTTTAATGTTGGAACATCAAAGGTGGTTGGCTTGACAAAACACGAACCTGAGGCAATATCATTTAAAGGTGAGGATGAGGTGTTATGTAAACGAACCGTTGGACTTCCTGCACCGTTAAAAGTCAGATGATCATTCCAAAGTTCTGGAAATTGTTCTTCAACCATCTTTTTGCAATATTTGTCGTTTTGGTCCAAACCGTTTGGGTGTATGGAAACCAATAATATTCAAAATTTCTATTTTGACGGTTTCTTTCCGATATGCTTGACATTACTTCCTCAAGTTCTTCCTTTCTATTCGTAACCAGTAATTTGTAACTCGGAACACATTGTAAGGTAATTTCTGTGATTACTCCCAAAACCCCCAGAGAAACTTGCGCTGCTTTAAATAGTTCAGGGTTTTCTGTTGGAGAACAAGATTTGATTTCTCCTTTTCCGTTGATCAATCTTAAAGCAATTATTTGGGTGCTAATTGTTCCAAAATCCGTCCCCGTTCCATGGGTTCCAGTACAGATTGATTGAGTTGAGGATGATTTATTCTTCGAGGCGCACGCAATCGTTGCAGTGTTTTTTAGGTGATGTTATAAACCTTTAATACTTAAGCTGTATAGTTCGAGCTAATTCCTTAAACTCACTAATTTCTAGTTTTAGGTCGTTTTTCGCAATACCCATAAGAGTAAATGAATTGTCCCCCTTAGCTAATGTTAAAAGATATACTATTACATCTTTTTCATTCATTTTACCTGCAACTTCTAATTCAAACGCCTGTATATTATTTAGTACCAAACTTCTCTCCGATAACAATTTTTCATATTCAAAGCCATTATTTGTTAGACCAATTATTGCTTGTTGAGCTAGACCTTCGACAGTAAATCCCACTTCAAAAGGTAATTCAGAGACTACAAGAGATAATTCATCCCATTCTGATGTTTGTTCACCATATTTTGTAAATATATACATGCTCGATGAATGCTGAGCAAATTTGTAAGGACTTTTGTCAGTGTTAAGCTTAAACTTAGCAATTTTCAAAGAATTTATCTTTAGTGTTTTATCATATTTAACACTATTCAATGCCTGCTCAATTTGTTTAATTGAAGATTTATCTCCTATTGGAGCCATTCCAGTCATCATTGCTGAAAAAGTTGAATCTCCGAATATCAATGCTGTGAAGTTCATTCCAGAACTTTGAATTTGCACCTTTTTTGCTGAAAATCCTTGAATTTTATACTCCTTGAAACATAAAACGGTATCTGCTTTACTCTTCCAGTTGGCTTCAGTGAAAGTAGCGGCATTTGAAGAAAAATTGCCACCTCTTAAATCCATTACGATAATTCCAACGTTTTCGCTTTTTTCTATCCCTGTTGTTGACTTAGAAATTTTGAAACCACCAGGGATTACCAAGAAAACTCTTGAACCAGGTATATTCTTAAGTTCTGATTCTTGCGATAGAACTAGCTGCAAGAGAAAAACTAATGATAAAGTTAAAGTGTATTTTGTCATTCTTAGTGGCTTCTAACGTTTGAGGCTTTGCAGCAGCCTGTTTTTAAATGTTAACTCGAAGATACAAACATTTCTTTTACATGAATATAAAATCGAAGGTTTTTACTGGCTGGCGATAAGGGCTGTTTTATAGCTGGACCTTCATTTTTTCATTCATCATAAATTCTATACCAATTCTTTTTAATCTTCCAGTTGTTTTCTGGTTTATTTATTATTCGTTTTTCATATATATTTATAGCTTCTGGATTGTCGGTATAAATAAAGTGTATTGAAGGGGAGTCGAAGTAATTTCGAAAAACCCAAAATGTCACAGTGATATCATTAGTCTCTTGGTTTCTAACAATCCCAATCTCGTTACCACCATTAGAAACAACTGGAAATTTATATGGTAATTCATAGACCCATCCGTTTGCTTTCACATTAAGATTTAGTTGATCATTTTTTACAAGATTGATAATTTCTGTTCTTCTATTCTCGAGTAAAAACCAATCGATTTTTTCAATTACATTACTTGTTGTTGTATGAAAAAAAGTCAAAAGAAAAAGTGTTGCAAATGTCAAGAATTTTAAAACTCTAAACTCAGTTAAGCGCTTTATCTCGTATAATAACTTTCCGAGTTGAAATAGTGCCACTATAAGTAAAATGAAACTAAGTCCGAACCAAATTAATGCTAAAAAAAAGTATGGTATGAAATAATAGTTTACAATGGTCAAGATTATCCATGCAACCACTGTCCATATAAGTCCTTTTTTAGTCATTGGTTTGTCTCTCTGTGGTTAGCCTATAACGGTTTTCAGCTATACGCAGGCAGGGCATTTTACCACTGAACTACCTACGAAGTACTGAACTTCAAATTTGCCGCTTTGCTGTCCTACGAAGCACGAAACCCCTTCTTGCGTATAGGTGATGTTATCTGCTTTTTTTGATTTTCAAAGGTCAGTATATAAATTATTATTTGGTTTAAAATAAATGAATTTATTCGGTATGTCAAGAACTATATCGAAGCGTTTTAAAAATAAATTTCCATAAAATCCCGCTTTGTCTTTAGTAGCATTTCCTCCCTCCGATGAGTTAGGAAGACTTGTAAAAACTCTATAAAATCTATAATCGCTGAACCTTATTTCAGGAATTATTACTAATGGGGCTTCGTAAGTTGAACCATCAGACCCTTGTGATATGGAAGCACCAATGGTTGTTGTTTTTTCTAATAATTTGTGTTTTTGAGAAAAGGGAGAAGCTAATGTAAGTACATCATCTGCACCTGTGTCTAAACCAAAATAACCTTTAAATTTTTTTCCATTAACTGTTATACTACTTTTTATCGAAAGGTAGTTGCTCGGAAAGTATAGCTTACTTTTTTTGTATAATGATAAATCGTTATTATAGGTTTTGGGCGAAAAAAAGCGTAATTCTTTTTTTTCGTAGTCTATTTCTATGACATAATTTTTCATTAAGTCGGTTCCAATTATACCGTCAAATGCAGTAGTTCCAAATGGAATGATTGTTAAAGAAACATTGTTTTGGATTAAATCACCAATTGTTACGGTATTACTGGAACTTAATTCCACAATATTACTTCCATTAGAACCAATGTTAAGAGATTCTCCGTCTATTTTTAAATTAACTTTATTTTTAACACTTTCATTTATTACTGAACCATCTGCCCCTGTGTCAAATAAAAATTTTAGGCTATCGACATCATTAACTTTACAATAAAGATATATGCTGTTTTTTTCAAGAGTAAAAGGAATTATACTGATTGGTTTTGATTGGCTGAAAACAGTTATTGATGTAAAAATCAGTATTAAAAATATTGGAATCGTCTTATTCATCTTGTCATTTTTTTTGTTGAAGTTTAATATTGTTCTTGTCTTGGGTTTCTGTCATCCCTTAAAATTGCAGATAACAATCGGCTATCGACCATGGTCTATTTCCAACCTATACGTTTCATTCCAAATATAATAATTCCTGTCTACTTAATTCAAGGTAAACAAATCTAAGGTTTAGATTTATAGGATATATATTTAAAAATACAGCGAACTTTAACCGTATAATTATACGAATAATCTATGCTTAAGTATTCTTCTATTGAATCACCGATTTAATTTTATAAGCAAAGCCTATGGCTTATGGCTTATGGCTTATGGCCTATAGCTTATAGCTTATAGCTTAT
>DATGMY010000041.1:0-6879 GCA_035307005.1 Flavobacterium sp.
CGGTCTGTTCATTTTACAGGTCGCTCCTAACGGAGCTTTATTTACGAATAATTTATTTTTTCTACGAACAGCCTGTCCCTACGGGACGTTTGGGTTTATAAAGAAAGGCATAGCTAAAAGTTTAAATCACTTCCTTCTGAAAAGTAATGTTTTTAAAACCTTGAAAATCAACAACATATTAATCTAACTCAGGTTACAAGGGCTTTTTAACCTTGTAGATATAAAAAAGCAATCAGAAACTTTACAGAACAAAAACCGAAAATTTTTCGGTTAAAAATAATTAAATGTTAAAGTTTAAAAATAATTTCGTCCTTAAAGATTGTTTTTAGAATTTTGTACGGAAATTAAATCAGCAAAAATAAAATGCAACAATTTATGCAACATACACGCAACTGTAAGATGTGGAAGTTTTTCCCTCAGAGGTTCTGTATGCAATAAATTGTATCTTTATAACAATATATTTCAAAAAGTCCTCTGTGTATACAGGGGACTTTTTTTGTACATTTTTTATTCATCCAAAAACACCCATTATTATGAGTTTAGAACAAATTTCATTGTTGAGTTTTACCAGCGAAAACCAGTTAAACATTAAAAGCAATCAGTTGCAGTTGACCATCAATCAAAAAACCAAGTGCAGTGGTTCATTAGAGCCGTTGGAATATATGTTGGTGGGGTTTGCGGCGTGCATCAATGCCGTAGGACATCAGGTTGCAGCAGAACTGGATATGGAACTAAAATCGATTCAAATTGAAATTAAGGGAACCATCAATACTGCTAAAACCCAAGGTTTTAATGTAAAAGAACGCAGTGGTTTTGAAAACATTGATTTGGTGTTAAAACCTGTAACCAATGCCGATTTAACGACTTTGAAATTCTGGATGGACGAAATCAAGGAACGTTGTCCTGTGTATGATAATTTACTCCATGTGACGCCTGTAAACCTTGTGGTAACTAAAGATTACACCACAAAAGTAGCGTGATGTTTGATGAAAATTTGACAACATCAAACATCAGACATTTAAAGAAATTGTTTAATTTGTTTTTACTACCTTTAGTTTTTCTAAAATTAGAGGTAGTTTTTTTATGGATCATCCTGTTTTAAAAGTCAGCGGTTTAGGTATTTCTTTCCGGAATGAAGATAAATGGAATCAAGTCATTAAGCAAATTTCTTTTGAAGTTTTGCCTAATGAAATTCTGGGAATTGTAGGGGAATCGGGTTCTGGAAAATCTGTTTCCAGTCTGGCAGTAATGGGATTATTGCCCTCAAAAATATCTAAGATCGACAGCGGATTCGTTGTCTTTAAAGGAAATGACATCACACAGTTGTCTGATAAGCAATTTCAAAATATTCGCGGAAAAGAACTTTCGATGATTTTTCAGGAACCAATGAGTTCACTGAATCCGTCGATGAGCTGCGGAAAACAGGTTGCTGAAATTTTAGAACGACACACCATTTTTTCTGAAAAAGAAATCAAAGCTGAGGTGCTCCGGCTGTTTGAACAGGTAAAACTGCCTGAGCCTAAAACACTTTACAACAAATATCCGCATCAGATTTCGGGCGGACAAAAGCAACGGGTAATGATTGCGATGGCAATTGCTTGTAAACCCGAAGTATTGATTGCCGATGAACCTACTACGGCTTTAGATGTAACCGTGCAAAAGGAAATCATTTTATTGCTAAAAAACTTGCAAAAGGAAACAGGAATGAGCATAGTTTTCATTTCGCACGATCTCGCATTGATTTCTGAAATATGTGATCGGGTTTTGGTGATGTACAAAGGTGAGATCGTGGAGCAAGGAAATATAGAACAAATTTTTCATCACCCCGAACACATTTATACCAAAGCGCTGATCGCTTCTCGTCCATCGTTAGAGGTTCGTTTGCGACGTTTGCCCACCATTCAGGATTATTTGGAACACAAAGAAAATGCTGTGGAAGTAACCACTGAAGAGCGTAAAAAGCATTTGGAAAAATTGTACCATCAGAAACCACTTTTACGTGTGGTAAACGTGGAAAAAGAATATGTGGTAAAGACACAGCTTTTTCGGGCAGATAAAACATTTAAAGCCGTTGATAATGTGAGCTTTGACATTTACGAAGGGGAAACTTTGGGATTGGTTGGAGAAAGTGGTTGCGGAAAATCGACTTTGGGAAATGCCATTTTGCAATTGGATCCGGCAACCAAAGGTCAGATTTTTTACAAAGACAAAGACATTACCCGGCTATCAAAAAAAGAACTGAAAGATTTGCGCAAAGAAATACAAATCATTTTTCAGGATCCGTTTGCGTCCTTGAATCCTAAAATTACGATTGGCGAAGCAATTTTAGAACCGATGAAGGTTCATAAATTATACAAAAACGACAAAGAACGTAAAGAAAAGGTTTTAGAATTGCTGGAAAAAGTAGGATTATTGCCTGAACATTTCGATAGGTATCCGCACGAATTTTCCGGTGGTCAGCGTCAGCGTATCGGTATTGCACGTACCATTGCGGTAAACCCTAAGCTGATAATTTGCGACGAATCGGTTTCAGCATTGGATATTTCAGTTCAGGCACAAGTGTTGAATTTATTAAACGATTTAAAGGAGAATTTCGGATTTACCTATTTGTTTATCTCGCACGATCTGGCAGTTGTAAAATATATTTCCGACCAGATCATCGTGATGAACAAAGGAAAAATAGAGGAGCAAAATGAAGCGGATACTTTGATTGCCAACCCACAGCAATCTTATACTCAGAAATTAATTGATGCCATTCCGAAGGGAATTTAAGTTTTAAAGTCATAACAAAAACACCGATTAGATAAATCGGTGTTTTTTGTTGTATTTACATTCCTCCGTCGTATGAAACTTCTTTTTCGTTAAAAACTATCCCAAACGATGCTAATTCTTTCAACACCGGTTCGTACACTTGTTTTCTTACAGGCATTTGAACACCAGGAGAAGTAATCGTTCCGTTGAGAATTTGCAATGCAACGATAGCGGCGGGCAATCCCACCGTTTTTGCCATTGCAGTATGTATGGAGTCTTCGCCAATACAGACCATCGTAGCATCAATTTGCTGGGTTTGATCAACGCCCGGAATTTCATAACCAAATTTGTGATACATTACAATCATATCTTTGTCTTCAGGTTGTAATTGCCATTTTTCAGAAAGAATTTTTTCTAAAATCCGAGCAGGAGAAGCATTTTTAAGTCCAACAGTTTTTTGATCGTTAAACAATTCCAGTTCTAAAAACTTGTCCCAAACGGTATCATCCTGTTCAATATTCAATGTCAACCGGAATTTTACTTCTACTGAATCCGTGGGATGATAATATAAAAACGAATTGATGAATTCCCGGTACGTCATGTTTTCCGAGTTTTCAATCGTATAAGTATCATCGGTAATTCCCAATTGAACCAGCATGTTCCAGGCTCTGGAATATCCGACTCTCCGAATCGTTCCCCGATAAATAGTGTGTGCATTTTGCAGTCCGTATGCTTCGCGGTAGCTTAACGAATCACGGTTGGCGTAAGCCTCAAAACGTCCGTATCCTTCAATTTTTAAAAATTCGGTGCGTTTAAAAACACGCTGATACGGAATGTATTTGTACCTCCCCTGCTGAAGGAATTTTGCTGCACTGCCTTGTCCGGCAACTACGACATTGCGCGGATTCCACGAAAATTTGTAATTCCAGACGTTGTCATCCGATTCCGGAGCCACCAGTCCGCCACAAAAAGATTCAAAATGTACCGGATTTCCGCCTCTGGCTCTTATCTCATTCAGGGTTTTCATAGCACTCATATGATCCAGCCCCGGATCGAGTCCGCATTCGTTCATAAAAACCAGACCTTTAGCTTTAACTTCTTCGTTCAATGCGTTCATCTCAGGCGAAATATAGGAGGCTGTTACTAAATGCTTGTTATATTTAAGGCAATCTTTTGCTAATTCAAGATGTAAAAAGGCAGGCAACATAGAAATGACTACGTCGGATTGCTGCACCAATTTTTGACGAGCTTCTTCCTGATCCAAAGAAAATTGCACCGTTTTTCCATTGGGATGATTGTTGACCTTTTGTTGTGCCGTTTCTAAAGATTGATCTGCTACTACAACTTGAAACTGATGTTCTGAAGAATGTTCTAATAAATATTTGATCAGACTTGACGAAGATCTTCCGGCTCCGATCACGGTTATTGTTTTCATAAAGTAGTTTTTCCTATTTTAAGACGACTAAATTACTGAAAAATATAAAGCGCAAAATTTTATTTAAGATTTTACTAACAGCATTTTCAATATGCGTACCTTTGAAAAAACAATACTCATGAGCAAAAAGATTATAGGCACTGCTGCCATTCTGGGTTTTATCAGTATTATTCTGGGAGCTTTTGGTGCCCACGCCTTAAAAGAAGTTTTAACCGAAGAGCAATTGGTCAGTTTTGAAACAGGTGTGCGTTATCAGATGTATCACGCCTTGTTTTTACTACTTGTCGGCATCACAGATTTCATTTCCGAAAAACAAAAAAAGATCATTTTTACTCTTACGTTAACCGGCGTTCTGCTTTTTTCGGGATCTATTTATTTATTGGCTACTCAAAACATTAGCGGAATCAATTTTAAATTTCTCGGACCGGTTACGCCCATCGGCGGACTGTTGCTGATTTTGTCCTGGGGATTGCTGACATTTTATGCCTTTGGTCAAAAAACAGATAAATAATAGTTTCAGAATAATTTTTATTTGCTAAGTTTGTAGGCAAATTAACACAACACAAGTTTTAAGTAATGATCGTTTCAAATAAATTGTCTTTAGATAAATACGGAATAAAAAACGTAAAAGAAATTATTTACAATCCTTCTTACGAAGAGCTGTTTATCGCTGAAACAGACCCAAATTTGACAGGATTTGAAAGAGGACAGGTATCTGAATTGGGGGCTGTAAACGTAATGACAGGTGATTTTACCGGTCGCTCTCCCAAAGACAAATACCTTGTTAAAGATGCTGTAACCGAAAATACCATCTGGTGGACTTCGGATGAAGCAAAAAATGACAACAAACCTATTTCTCAACAAACCTGGGAAGCGTTGAAACAAAACGCTGCCGAGGAGTTATCCGGGAAAAAACTGTACGTTGTTGACGCTTTTTGTGGTGCCAACGAAGACACTCGTCTAAAAGTACGTTTTATAATGGAAGTAGCATGGCAAGCGCATTTTGTAAAGAATATGTTTATCCGTCCTACGGAGGAAGAGTTAGCCAATTTTGGCGAACCGGATTTTGTGGTCATCAACGCATCAAAAACATCTTTTAAAGATTACCAAGCACATGGATTAAATTCTGATGTTTACATCGCATTCAATTTAACCGAAAAAATGCAGTTGATTGGCGGAACCTGGTATGGTGGTGAAATGAAAAAAGGGATGTTCTCTATGATGAATTACTATTTGCCATTACAAGGAATTGCTTCGATGCACTGTTCGGCAAATAAAGGAAAAGAAGGCGATGTGGCTGTTTTCTTTGGTTTATCAGGTACAGGAAAAACTACTTTATCGACAGATCCTAACCGTGAACTGATCGGGGACGATGAACACGGATGGGACAACGATGGCGTGTTTAACTTTGAAGGAGGTTGCTACGCAAAAACCATTGATTTGTGTAAAGAAAACGAACCGGAAATTTACGGAGCGATTCGCCGCAACGCTTTATTGGAAAATGTGACGCTTGACGAAAACGGAAAAATCGACTTTACAGATGGCTCTGTGACCCAAAACACACGTGTTTCATATCCGATTAACCATATTGAAAATATTGTAAAACCCGTTTCTAAAGCCGGTCATGCACAAAAGGTAATCTTTTTGACGGCAGATGCTTTTGGAGTAATGCCGCCGGTTTCAAAATTGACACCAGAGCAAACTAAATATTACTTCTTATCAGGATTTACTGCAAAATTAGCCGGAACAGAGCGTGGAGTTACACAACCTGAACCTACATTCTCTGCTTGTTTTGGAAAAGCATTCTTAAGCCTGCACCCAACAAAATACGGCGAGGAACTGGTTAAGAAAATGGAAGAGCACAAGGCTACCGCCTATATGGTAAATACCGGATGGAACGGAACCGGAAAACGTATTTCCATTAAAGATACCCGTGCGATCATTAACAGAATTTTAGACGGATCTATCGAAAATGCCGAAACTACGATTGTTCCTGTATTCAATTTAGCTGTTCCTACAGCATTGGAAGGTGTTGACGCGAACATTCTCGATCCAAGAAATACGTATGCAGACGCTTCTGAGTGGGAAACAAAAGCCAAAGATCTGGCAAAATTATTTATTGAAAATTTTGTTCAATATACGGATAATGACGAAGGAAAATCATTAGTTGAGGCAGGACCTCAATTGTAAAAGCCTTTTTATAACCATATATTAAAGCCCTGCAATCGCAGGGCTTTTTTTGAGCCTTTTTATTTCTTAACATACATTAACCGCACTTATAGCCTTAATTCAGTAATTTTGAATAAAATAATTTAATGTAAATCAACTTATTATGAGAAGAATACTTTTATTGGCAGTTGCGATGTTGTTTTCAGTTACATCGTTTGCACAGACAAAATTTAATGTGGACACGTACCATTCATTCCTTAACTTTTCTGTGGGACATCTTGGGATTTCCTTTGTGGACGGAAGAATGGACAAATATGAAGGAGATTTGGAAATGAAAGATGAGGATATTACTACCGCTAAGTTCAATTTTACCATTGATGCCAGCTCTGTAAACACCGGAGTCCAAATGCGTGACGATCATTTGCGTTCGGCAGATTTCTTTGAAGTGGAAACCTACAAAGAAATTAAATTTGTATCTACTTCAATTAAAAAAGAAGGCAGTAATTACAAATTGCACGGAAACC
>DATGMY010000042.1:0-3152 GCA_035307005.1 Flavobacterium sp.
TCATCAAATAATTTTGTGGCTACCGTTGCCAGATAAGTCTGAACAACCACTGGTTTTCCTCCCAGATCCTGAATTAATTTTGCAGGAAAACGTGTTGAGGCATATCGTGCAGGAATGACTGCTGTTATTTTTAATGAATTCATTTTCTAAAATTTATTGGTCAAAAAAATCATCGCTAAAACCAATCAAATATACTTTTTCTTTGGCACGTGTCAAAGCCGTATAAAGCCAGCGCATATAATCCTTGTCGATGCCGTTGGGTAAATAAGGTTGTTCAATAAATACCGTGTCCCACTGCCCCCCTTGTGATTTATGACAAGTAACCGCATAGGCAAATTTAATCTGTAAAGCGTTGAAATATTCGTTATTTTTCACCTTTTGCATTCGTCGGTATGCGGTGATTTCATCCTGGTAATCCAAAAGTATTTCCTGATATAATTTGTTTGATTGTTCATAAGTTAAACTTGCAGATTCTGAGGTCAGCGTATCCAGTAAAACAATAGTATCAAACGGAATCAAATCGGGATAATCAATCATCCGGACTCTGACCGAAGCAAAACGGAAGCCATACAGTTCGTGATATTTATAAATCTGTAAAATTTCCATTACATCGCCGTTGGCAATAAAATCCGTTGTTTTGGAATCTTTGAGCCAAAAGTAATTATTTTTGACCACCATTACATAATCTCCCGGGCTGATTTCGCTTTCTATATCCAAAATCCGCATTCGGATTTGCTGATTGTATTGATTGGCTCGTTTGTTGGACCGAACAATAAAAATAGTTTCTTCTGAACCTTTACGTGAATAAGCTTCGTGAATAGCATCCATAGTTTCGTAGCCATCAGTAAGACGCACAATATCTTTAAACGGTTTTACATCAAATTCAAAAAAGTCATAAAATTCCTGATGCAATTGCTCCCGCAATTCGGTAGCATTGTACAAAATACCGGAATCTTCCTCTTGTCGCATGACTTCCGTCAGTTCAATACTTTCGACTTTCATTTGATATTGCAACGATAATTTATCTTCATTCAATGCCGGACTTTCGTCCATTCCCACAGGTGGTAATTGTGCGGTATCGCCTACTATAATCAATTTACAGTTTTGACCTGAATAGACATAATACATCAAATCATCGAGCAGCGAGCCGTGAGTGTACATAGTAGCATCGGTAATATTATCGGAAATCATCGACGATTCATCCACAATAAAAATGGTGTTTTTATGCTTGTTGGTCTGCATGGTAAATGCCAAGCCCGAATTTTTGTCTTTTTTGGGATAATAGATTTTTTTGTGAATGGTATAAGCAGGCTGTTTTGCGTAATTGGAAATCACTTTTGCCGCACGACCCGTAGGTGCCAGCATTACATATTTACGGTGCACAAACGGCAATTGATTCACAAGACTGGACAATAAAGTCGTTTTTCCTGTACCGGCATAACCTTTTAAAACAAAGAGTTCATCCTGATTCTCACTCAATACAAACTGCGCTATTTTTTGTAGAAAAGCATCTTGTTTTAACGTCAGCGAAAACGGAAATGTCGTTTTTAATTTTTGATAAAATTCGGTTACGGTCATATACAACACAGGATTTACACAAAGATACCATTAATCAATAAAAAATTGTACTTTTGAATCCTATTCATTACATAATTATGACAAACAGTTCGTCTCAAAAATTATATATACAGGTATCTTTACAAAATTTTAGCTATTGCATTAAGAATCAATCTAATAATCAGGTGGTTGATTTTAAGTCGATAATATTAGACCCATTTAAAACCATCGAAAAGCAATTGGACTTTATTTTTGATAAAGAAGCAACATTGCAATCCGGTTTTGACGATATTTTGGTTTTGCACAACAATAATCTAAATACTTTTGTTCCCACAGCTCTGTTTGATAAAACAGCTTTAGGAAGCTATCTGCAATACAACATCAAGGTTTTTCCTACGGATTATTTTGATTACGATTCGATGGAACATCTGCAAATGGAAAATATTTATGTGCCGTATGTAGCGTTTAATAATTATTTTTTAGACCGCTTCGGAAGCTTTGATTTTCAACATATTCATACGGGTTTGGTTCAGCATCTTACGGATCAATCCGCAAATAATGGTACAAAGGAATTTTTTGTACATATTGCAGACAATCATTTTGAAATTGTAATTGTTGAAACCAAAAAACTGCTGTTTTTCAATAGTTATGAATATCAAACCAAAGAAGATTTTATTTATTACATTTTATTTGTAATGGAACAATTACAGTTAAATCCGCAGGAACAATTAGTGAAATTAACCGGTAAAATTGATCCCGAAGACGAGCTGTATCAAATAGTTTATCAATACGTCCGCAATGTTGAAATAACAGATTTAAAACCGACTGCAGAAGCTCTTTCGGTGGATGAAAAACAGTTACAGGAACACTACATTTTATTACAGTCATGAGAATTATATCTGGAAAATACAAAGGACGACGGATTAATGCTCCTAAAAACCTGCCCGTTCGCCCAACCACCGATTTGAGTAAAGAAGCTTTATTTAACATTCTCAACCATTATTTCAGTTTTTCAGGATTGAAAGTGCTGGATTTGTTTGCCGGAACCGGAAACATCAGTTATGAATTTGCTTCTCGTGGTGCCGAACCTGTTGTGAGTGTGGATACGGATTACGGTTGTGTGAATTTCATCAAAAAAACCGCCCAACAATTTGATATGGATATTACCGCCACAAAATCGGATGTGTACAAATTTCTCGAAAGAAACAAATCCGAATATGATTTGATTTTTGCCGATCCACCCTATAATTTTTCTCAGGAACAATTTGAAAAAATCATCACACTGATTTTTAAAAACGAGCTGATTTCCAAAGACGGAATGGTCATCATTGAGCATTCGCCTCACACAAAAATGGAGCATTTGGAACACTTTTCCAACAACCGGAAATATGGTTCTTCTATTTTCTCATTTTTTGAATATGAACCGGAAGAAAACGAGGAGGAAGAAGATTTTGATAACGAAGAGGAATAGTTTTCCTCTTTTTTTTGTATCTTTAGTTGATAAAAATCAAAAACATGAAAAAGAACTTTTTATTTTTATTCATTGTCTTCACAACATTTTCCACCATGGCACAGGAACTAAAACAAACTTTTTA
>DATGMY010000043.1:0-9555 GCA_035307005.1 Flavobacterium sp.
CTTGTTAAGTGTCACCACTTCTCACGGACAAACAAAAAAAGAAATTATGAAGAAAGAAACAACAACGAATCCGCTTTTATGTGATATAGAAACTGGAATGTGTGAAACGACTGCTGATACAGGTCAAGACACTCAAGTTGATGCGAAATTATCAGAAAATAAAAAAGTGAAATTAGTTTACTTTACAGATCCTATTTGTTCTTCTTGTTGGGGAATTGAACCACAATTGCGAAAACTAAAATTGGAATATGGGGAGCATATAGAAATCGAATACAGAATGGGTGGACTTTTGCCGGACTGGAATTACAACAGTGGTGGAATTAGCTCTCCTAAAGACGTGGCAGGTCATTGGGACGAAGTAAGTGTTCATTATGACATGCCGATTGATGGTGATTTGTGGTTAGAAGATCCACTAAATTCATCATATCCTCCTTCGATTGCTTTTAAAGCAGCACAAATGCAGGATGGAGAAAAAGCTTTCTTATTCATGAGAGAAATGCGTGAATTGGTTTTCTTGAAAAAGAAAAACATTGCTAAATGGGAACACATGGCAACTGCAGCCAAGAAGGTAGGCTTGGATGTTGATCAATTGAAGATTGATTTCGAAGGAAAAGCTAAAGATTTATTCCAGGAAGACTTAAAAGTAGCGAGAGATTACGGAGTAAGAGGGTTTCCAACGGTTTACGTTATAGATGATGTTGGAAATAAAGACATTGTTTATGGTGCAAGACCGTATGCTTTTTATGAAATGGCTATTCTAAAAGTAAACCAAAACATTCAGAAAAGTGAGTACAGTAAAAAATGGGAAGATCTTTTCGAAATTTACCCAACGCTAACAGCAAAAGAATTCTCAGAACTTTCCGGTACGCCAAGAGCGGATAGTGAAGCTGTATTGAATGATTTAACAGCAAAAGGGAAGTTGGAAGTGTTGACTACTAAAAATGGTTCAATGTGGAAAGTTGTTAAATAATGATTTTCACCCTTCGGTTCAATTGAAACCGAAAAAAAAAGATATAAATTATTAAACCAGTATAAGAAAGTCCTTGTACTGGTTTTTTTGTTGATCATCTATTTTTATGAGATCATCTATTTTATAGAAATAGAATGACTTTTCATAATTTACTCCTCAAATTGATTGAGCAAAGAGAAAAGTAAGTCAAAAGTGAAGATCTTCTTAGGTAAAAATACTAGGTTTGTAGTAAACTCAATTAAGTTATGTAATTATCAGCACAAACATTGACTAATCGACCAGTAGAATTGGTTTGGAATCAAATTATTGACATAAGAAATAGCGCTCAATTCATTGAAGGAATCATTAAAATAGAAGTTTTAGAAGAACCAGAAAATACACTCATTGGTTTCAAGTGGAAAGAGACAAGAATGATGTTTGGAAAGGAGGCAACTGAAATAATGTGGATTACCGAATATAAAGAAAACGAGTATTACCAAACCAGAGCCGAGAGTCATGGATCGGTTTACATTTCAAGAATGGCTGTTGAGGAAGTAAATAGTCAAACCCAATTGACCATGTCGTTTAAAGGAGAGCCACAAACATTTATGTCGAAAATGTTTTCTAAATTAATGGGAGCAATGATGAAGGGATCAATGAAAAAAATAGTACTCAAAGATTTAGCAGATATTAAAGTTACTGTTGAAGCAAAATAAAAATGAAGAATGAAAACAACACCAGAGCATAACGAACGTATTGCAAAAATGACTTTTGCGTCAGTATACCCTCATTATGTTGCAAAAGTTGAAGGAAAGGGAAGGACAATTGAAGAATTACACCTGGTTATTGAATGGCTAACCGGCTTTAATGAAGAGGAGTTGAAAAAAATGATTGACGCTAAAATAACTTTCAAAACTTTTTTTGAAAAGGCAACCTTAAACCCAAATGCGCATTTAATTAAAGGAGTGATATGTGGTTATCGAATAGAAGAACTACAAACACCATTAACAAAACAGGTAAGGTACTTAGATAAGTTAGTAGATGAATTAGCGAAAGGACGTAAAATAGATAAGATTTTGCGTACGCAATAGAGGATAAAAAAATGAATAGAACAAAGAAGGTATCACTTGTTTTGTCTGGTGGTGGCGCCAGGGGACTTGCTCATATTGGTGTAATTGAAGAGTTAGAAAAACGAGGATATGAGATCCATTCCATTTCGGGAACGTCTATGGGGGCTGTTGTTGGAGCGGTTTACGCCACAGGAAATCTTGAAGCATTTAAAGCGTGGATTTTAAACCTTGATAAATTAGATATCTTTAAATTAATTGATTTTACTTTAATCAATAAAGGATTGGTCAAAGGAGATCGAATTTTCAATGAGTTAAAAACCTTTATTCCTAAAGTGAATATAGAAGATTTGAAAATAAATTATGCTGCTGTAGCTGCTGATATAACTCATAGAGAAGAGGTCGTTTTTACCCAAGGTGATTTATTAGACGCTATTCGTGCATCTGTTTCTATTCCTAGTGTTTTTACTCCTGTGATCAATGGAGAGTCTATTTTGGTTGATGGAGGAGTTGTAAACAATATTCCTATTAATCATGCGAAAAGAATAGTAAATGACATTCTAATCGCAGTGAATGTGAACTCAAATGTCCTTCTTCCAGAAAAAGAGCCGACTAAGGAGGTAGAAGAAAAGCAGTTGTTTTACCAAGGTTTATTGAACAGCTTTTATGCAGGACTTTCCAAATTGATTCCCTACGAAAACAAAAACAGTTTAGGTTATTTTGACATCATGAATAACTCTTACGAAATGATGAGGGACCAATTGGTAAAATTATATTTGGAAATTAATCCACCTGATGTACTGATTGAGACTTCAAGAAGCATCAGTAGTATCTATGATTTCTACAAAGCTGAAGAATTAATAGAAAATGGTCAGCTAGCAGCCGAATTAAGTCTGAATAGCTTTGAAATTAAAAAACATAAAGTTAAATAGTAAATGTTCATTTTAAGGCATTTCCTCTATATTTTAAAAATAAGTAAACGATGAGTGATGATAAACCAAGAAACAGAACAAAACGTCGAAGAATTCATTAAATCTTTTGCAAATACCGAACAAAAGAAAAAAGACAGTTTTGAATTGATAAAATTGATGAAAGAAGTCACCGGATTTGAACCCAAAATGTGGGGACCTACTATCATTGGATTCGGTTCTTATCATTATACATACGCAAGTGGACATGAAGGAGATGCTCCCCTTGTTGGATTCTCACCCCGTAAAGCAGAAATTTCATTGTATGTTTTTACCGGAGCTGAAGAGCATGAACACCTTTTAGAGAACCTGGGTAAGTTCAGAAAAGGAAAATCTTGCATTTATATTAAGAAACTCGAAAATATTGACCAAGAGGAGTTGAAAAAAGTAATGAGGGAAACAATTCAATTTGTAAAAGAAAAGTATGGAGAAAGTTAAAGTCGAAATTAAGTAGGCAATGATCTTTCTATTGTCCTCTTTGCTATGGATGTATATTGAAAAACTATCAGGTTTGCACAGTACGCACATTGATCAACATTTATATTGGACAAATTTGTTTGCGATTATTGCAATTACTGTCTATGTTTTTGCGCTAAGGGATAAGAAAAAATCAGATTATAATGGTCAGATGACGTATTTGCAAGGATTGAAATCAGGGGTAATTATTTCTATAATTGTAGCTATATTTTCACCGCTAACGCAATGGATTACTGCAACAATCATTACACCTGAATATTTTCCGAATATTATTGAATATTCAGTAGAACAAGGCTATTATGGTTCGGTTGAAGATGCTCAAGCCTATTTCAATTTAGAAAGTTATATGGTTCAGAGTGCCGTCGGAGCCTTGATGATGGGAATTGTTACTTCAGCCATTGTTGCAGTATTTGTAAGATCAAAAAGCAAAGGATAAGGATTAAGTCATTAGGTGGGAATGCTTGCTAAATTACATGCTTTTGTTGAGTAAAACGATCCACTACCAATGAAATCGCTCCGTCACCTGTGACATTACATGCCGTTCCAAAACTGTCCATGGCAATGTACAAAGCAATCATTAATCCGATCATTTCTTCGTTGAACCCAAGCATTGATTGTAGAATCCCAACAGCGGCCATAATTGCTCCTCCAGGCACACCTGGAGCAGCAATCATTGCGATTCCTAAAACAAATATAAATCCTGCAAATAAGGTGAAACTAAATGGCATTCCCTGAAGAATCATTAGTGCCATTGCACATGCTGTTATTTTCATAATGCTTCCCGACAAATGAATCGTAGCACATAATGGAATAACAAAACCTGCTATCTTTTCCTTAACACCGCTCTTTATAGATTGTTTTAAAGTGATTGGAATAGTTGCAGCTGAAGACTGTGTTCCTAATGCTGTAAAGTATGCTGGCAGCATGGTGAAAAGTAACTTTAATGGATTCTTTTTGGTTAAAAAACCCGCAATTGTATATTGAAGTAAAAGTAAAAGAATGTGCAATACGAAAATGACTCCAATGATGCTGATGAAGACCGATAGGATAGAAAACACTTGACCATTGAAGGACATTCCAACAAATATTCCTAATATGAATAATGGCAATAAAGGAACAATCACTTTTTCAATCAACTGCATGATGATTTTTTGAAAGTCTTTGACGACCAATTTTAAATTTGATTGTTCTTGAAAGCTAAGCCCTAAACCTATGATGAAAGCTAAAACTAAGGCCGACATTACATCGATAATCGGAGGGATGGTGATACTGAAATAAGGGAGCAATTCTCGACCGGTTTCTGTGACTTGAGATACATTATTGACATGCGATTCTAATAGAGAAGGAAAAATGTTTGATGCAGTGAAATAGGTCATAAACCCAGAAAACAAGGTGGAACCGTAAGCAATCAAAGCTGTAAGGAGAAGGAGTTTTCCTGCACCTTTTCCCAAATCTGCAATCGCAGGCATAATGAGTCCCATGATAATTAAAGGAATGGAAAAGCTCAAAAACTGTCCGAAAAACGCATTAAAAGTCGTGAAAATTCGATTGATGGATTCAGGCAATACTTGTCCGAAAATAACTCCTAAGACGATGGCAATAAATACCCTGAACAGTAAACTTGAAAATAAACGTTTCATCTGATGAATTTATGGTTTAAAGACAACCCTGTCTTTAGTGCTTTTTTCAAAAGTCCAAATATACTCTTTAAGTCAGAATGGTGGACGCTACAATTTCGCTCTATACTCAATAGTTTATACCGATAAGGAATATCATTGATAAAGCTTTTTGCTGTTCTTATAGCGAATAGAGTATAGGATTCAATGATTTTTCGACTGTAAACGTCGATTATTGCAGCAAGTACATAAAGCCCCTTGCCATAGGAATATAGGTTATATCAGTCCTGGCATTGAGGCAATTTGCTTACACAATCATAAATATATTCAATATTTAAAAGCAAATTGTTATTTTATATTGAGTTGATTTTGAAATTCACTTAAATATTTTGCTATGTGGAAACCATCAACTAATCCATGATGAGCTTCTATAGAAATCGGTAACATTCTTTTTCCTTCTCGGATAGTAAACTTTCCAAATGTTATTTTAGGAACAGATTCTTTTTGGTCAAAATTTGTAGGATGTAATAATCCGCTAAATGAATTCCATGGAATAGTTGAATGACGAATTAAATCCTTTTTAATATCATCGTTATTTAGTCTTAATCCTGAACAGTTTTTTACTGCTAAAATTTCATTTTTTAATTCTGCGTTAAAAGTCTCAAAATCTAAAGTAAAATTAACAAATCCAAAGCCGAAAGTTTCGTCTTCTCTTCCAACAGTTATTCCAGCATGAACTTTTTCGAATTCTATTATTTCATTATCAACGATTCTATATTTTAGTTCATCTACAGAATTAACTGCAATCATTGATTTATGAAGGTAATTTGCAAAGAAAGATATACCGTTTTCTTTAGAATTTTTATAGCATTCATCACAATCAACTTCTGTAACTATCCCGAAAGTTGGACTTACCATTTTTGAAAAAAAATCAAAATGCTCTTTTCTTTTCCATTTAGTTAAGTCTATTTTTTTCATTAATAATTTGTTGTATTAAGTTTATGAATACGTATTCTTTGGTTTAGGTTGCCGCTAACGGTCTATGTATGGTGTCGTAGCATCCCGCAGGGTGCTATGCACTATACATTTTGTTATGGGCTTTTTATTAATTTTAAAATTGTCTCTTTTTTGCCATCTGGTAAATATGGATAATTGACTTCTAACCATCTAGACAACTGTCTATTTCTTTTAGTTGAATAAGCTTGTTTATATATAATATCAAAAGACTTGTCAGTCTTAAAAGTATCTATTAATTCATTTGTTGACACATCGACTGAAATGCCTTGAAAAAAGTACTTGTCTATTGCTTTGGCACACTTTATAACTAAGGTGATTAAAGTTGAAGCATCCTTTAAAGTGATTCTTTTATTATCAAAATTATCTAATGCTTGTTCTATATCGAAGTGGTGGTACTTGTTATAAATAGCCTCTCTTTTTTCCATAAGATAGTCTCTCTTTTTACTTGAAATACTTGCATTGGATATATTCATGTGTACTATTCTATTCCTCCAATGACAGAGTAATTCACACAGAATAGCCATCTCTTTATCAATATCAGGGATTGAGTTTAGGAAGTTAAAAACTTTGAGCGCTTTTTTTTCCTCTCCAATGAAGTTGATGTCAGGATATTTCCAAAAAGGATTTTTAGAAATACTTTCTAAATATTCAAAAAGACTTTCCGCAGAATAAACATAAGAAGACCTCTCCGCATAATTTCTAGATTTAAATTTAGAATCTTTTATATTTTTTGGTTCCCAAGAAATATCAAGTCCTTCTGGCACTTTAACTTTGCCTTTGTCTGGTAAATAGGAAAGAGCTACCGCAATAGTATTCATTGAGTGAACTGACTCTCCAATTTCTTTAAGAATTTTTTTAAGCTCTATTGATTCCATAATTTGTGACGTTGTCAGGATTCGAACCTGCATTTTCTGGAATAAGATTAATTATTTTAGGACCAGATGTCTTACCATTAGACGATGACGTCATATTTTTTAAATATTATCTAACTCTGTTAGTATGTTTTCAAATTCAGTTATCTCATTTTCTAGTTTATCTGTAGTAAATGAAATATTTAATTCCTCTGCTGGTAAATGACCTTCTATCAAATCATGTAAAAATGAATGACGTTCAATTATTCGGTCATATAGGGGCAAATCATATTTGATGCTTCGAATATTAGAAACTCGGATTAGAGAATCAAATCTTTGAACTGCACTGGCGAGAACTTTCGTTGCTGTAATTGCTTCATAACAACTTCTTAGTGCACCAAATCCTGAACGTATTAAACTCAAACTAAAATCCTCATCAGTTTCGCGTTTGGCTTTGTTTAAGTAGGTTTTTGGTAAATGTGGATTGGTGTAAAGACTATCTCGAACTGGCGAATGGTCTGAAATTACTGTTCCAATTGCATTTCGTCCTGTGGATCTGATTGTATTAAATTTAATTGAAGTTGAATTTCTTCCGAAAAGACCTAAACCAAACTTTTCTAAATATTTGAAGAATACAACGTCATGCGTAAATACGATAACTTGTTTGCTACCTGAAATTTCAACTAACCTTTTTGCAATGGTTTCTTTACGTTCGTGGTCTAAAGAATTAACAGGGTCGTCAAAAATGACTCCTTTGTTAATGGTGGTAATGTTGGTTTCTGCTATAAAGTCAGCCAGAGCAATTACTTTTTGTTCTCCTTCGCTTAATATGGCAGAAGGGTCTTTGCCTTTAAGAAAAAGTTGTCGGTTAGATTGTGCATCTGAACTTTTAGCATCTATTTCAATCCCAAACTTTCCATTCAATTTTTCGCATTCGGCATTAAATGCGTTGATATAATCGGTATTGAAATATTCTTTTGATAAACGCTTTTCTGTGTTGGTTGATTGAGTCTTGAAATTTTGTTTGCTGAATTGATTCGCTTTGTTTACCCAAATCAAATTCTTATGCAGCGTTTCAATGTCCGTGTATCTAGTTTCTAGTTTTTCTTTGTGAGCCAAATATGTTTTTTGCTTTAATAGCTCTGTTAGTTTTTTTGTTTGTTCATCTTCTTCAAACGCTTTAATTTCTTTAACAACTGTTTCGCTAATAGTATCTAAAGCACTTAAATCTATCTGTATTTCAATTTGGGGAACATCTTTTTTGTCATTGATATTTGAAACAATCGTTTCACTTAATGTTTCTTGCTTTTTTAGTACTCCTTGTAAAGTGGTTAAAATCGTTTCGTGTTTATATTGTAACCAAACAGTTAAGGTGTCGGTTTCAGGAAATTGGTTGAAGTCTAATTTTTCGTAACCGTCTTTGAACTTAACAAGCTTCTCATTAGCCGTTTTGGCTTCTTGCTCTGCAACACTTTTAATGTAAGCCCAATAACTATTAATTAAGCTTTTGGGGACATCATCATTGATTGCTTGTTGGCACAATAAGCAATTGTCGCCAAGAGAAGGGTATTCCTCTCCGTTTTGAGTTAAAGCAAATTTTTCGGCTGCCTCAATAAATTGCTTCCATTCTGTAGAACCAACATTTTCAATTTTGTCAGTTTTGAATTTTTCAACACCTTCTTTTTGTGCTGTTTCTTCTTTGGTTTTACAGTCAGTAATAGCTTCTTTAACTGTGTTTAACTGTGTTTGTAAAAACCACAAGTTTAAAGTCTCTAAATTCTTCTTTCGAGCTAATATTTGAGTTTTTATGTTTTGTAACTCTTTGAGTGACTTTTCCTTTTGAGCTAATGCAACTTTTAAATCATCATATTCTTTGTCAAGTTGTATTTTTTTTGCTTTCTCTTCCTCCGTGTAAGGCAGGTGTGCTTTCAAATCTTCTAGTTTAGAATTGTGTGAAAGCTGAATTAACCATGTTTTGATTTCAGATTCTCCCTGAAAAATGTCGTCATCTGCAAAAGGGTTTGCAATACTTTTGGATTGAATTTCACTGCTTAGCTTGCCGTTTAACTTCTCTAATGCAGCATTAAACCCATTAAACAATGTTAAGCCAGCAGGACGGAAGCTAAAATCATTTCTTACGCTAAGGTGTTTTTTTCCAATGTCTCCATCAAAAACAGCAAACTGATTAAAAATTCCATTTCCGATGTTGTCAGGGTATTTCAATGGAATTTTAGTTCCTTCTGAAGAAAAATTAAAGGTTGCAGCTTTTGATTTGTGTCCAGTGTCAATGTTGATGTTAGGAAGAATGTCTTCCTTGTCTTTGGAGTAAAAAACGTTTTTCAAAAGACGAACGTAACCAGATTTACCCGCTCCGTTTGCTCCATATATGATGGTCAAATTGTTTGTTAAATCAATCGTTTGGTTTTCTGTAAGTGCATTAACTCCTTCAACGTTTGTAAGAGAGTCAAAAGATAGATTTTCTTTATAATCATCAGATGCATTTGGGTTATATGAAATAGAAAGCTCAGGTTTTTCAGTTTCTTGTTTAAGACTTAAGTTTTCGAGCAAATACGAATAAGCATTATCAATTACAGTGTCTGTAATATCATT
>DATGMY010000044.1:0-5161 GCA_035307005.1 Flavobacterium sp.
TCAATGCATCACCGCAACTCTTGTTTCAGTATATTTCAACACCTTCGGGCTTGACCGAATGGTTTGCAGACAACGTAAATTCAAGAGGAGAAGTTTATACTTTTATTTGGGGAGACAGTGAAGAAAAGGCGAAGCTGGCTACGAAAAAAAATGATGAAAGGATAAAATTCCGTTGGCTGGATGAAGAAGATAATGAAACCGACTATTTCTTTGAGCTGAGGATTATATTGGATGAACTCACAAAAGACGTGGTTCTTTTGGTAACTGATTTCGCTGAAGAAGATGAAATAAAAGACCAGCAACAATTGTGGGACAATCAAATCGCAGATTTAAAGAAAGTGTTGGGGGCAGCATAATTAATTACCGTATATTTGCTCTGAATTTTTTCAGAGCATTTTTTTTATGATAAATTTCAACGGTCAATTAGTTGCAAAACCCACCGCCACCATAGAAAACAACAGAGGCTTTCTTTATGGCGATGCCGTCTTTGAAACTTTAAAGGTTCTCGACGACAAAGTATTATTTTCAGAAGATCATTATTTCAGGCTTATGGCTTCTATGCGCATTTTGCGTATGGAAATTCCGGTGAGTTTTTCCTTAGAATATATGGAAGAAGAAATCCTGAAAACCACAAAGGCTGTTGGTTTGAGCAATGCGCGGGTGCGTTTTACGGTATTCCGGTCGGGAAAAGGAAAGTATCTACCAGAAACAAGAACAATTGAATACCTTGTTTCTGCCGAAAATACGACTCCCGTTTATCTCGCTCCAACCAAATCTTATGAAGTGGAACTCTTTAAAGATTTTTATGTTTCAAAACATTTACTCAGTACTTTAAAAACTACCAATCGTCTGATCAATATTACTGCAAGCATTTTCGCCGAAGAAAACGGCTATGATAATTGTTTTTTAATCAATGACGACAAAAATATTGTAGAAGCCATCAACGGAAACATCTTTGTTGTAAAAGATAATATCGTTGTTACGCCGCCCGTAAGTGATGGCTGTATCAACGGAATAATGAGAAAGAAAATCATCGGACTGATTCAAAAAGACGATGATCTGCAATGGGAAGAACGTTCTGTTTCTCCTTTTGAACTGCAAAAAGCCGATGAAATTTTCATTACCAACGTTATTCAAGGCATACAGCCGGTAACAAAATACCGGAAAAAACAATTTGAACGCACGGTTGCTGATCGGTTGCTGATAAAATTAAATGCACATATCCGGTTTAATTCATAACAGGATCTTCGGGAGCATTTGCCCATATAATAAACTCATCACCTAACTCCACAATTAACTCTTTCCATAATACGGAAGGAGTTTTTTCTAACAAATTTCCTCGAAATTGATTATCAATGCACATCCATGCCTTTTCTTTAATTTCATCTTCAAGTTGTTCTTTTTCCCAACCAGAATAGCCCAGAAAAAAACGAATACTGTTTTGAGAAATCCGGTTGTTTTTCAAAAGTTTAAATAAAACTTCATAATCGCCACCCCAAAAAACACCGTCATTAATTTCAATACTGTTCGGGATCAGCTCCGGAACTGTGTGGATGAAATAAAGATTTTCCTGCTCTACCGGTCCTCCGTTGTAGATTCTGAAATTTGACAAAACATCGGGCACAATGTCTTGCAAGGTAATGTTTAAAGGTTTGTTTAAAATAAATCCAACACTACCTTTGGGATTATGCTCTGCAAGCAATATAACGCTTCTGCCGAAAACCGAATCTACTAATGACGACGGATCCGATATAAGAAGCTTTCCTTTGAACGGTTGTTGTTGCTTCATAACTTTTTTGTTTAAATTTAAAAAAAATTATAAAAAAAACCACTCAAAAAAAGAGCGGTTTTTGTATCTAATCAAGAAAAAAATTATTTTTTCTTTTTAGCGGCAGCTTTTACTGGTGTGTTTACAGAACCGTCTAAGTCAGCTCCGGCTTTGAATTTCACCACTTTTTTGGCTGCGATTTTGATTGTTTTACCCGTTTGAGGGTTTCTTCCTTCTCTTTCAGCTCTGTCAGAAACTGACCAAGAACCGAATCCTACTAAAGAAACTTTATCACCATTTTTTAAAGTTTCTCCAACGTTTTTCAAAAATGATTCTAAAGCTAATTTAGCTGATGCTTTAGTAATTCCTGCATCTTCTGCAATCGAGTCGATTAATTGTGTTTTGTTCATAATAATTTTTTATTGATGAGTTAATTTTAACTATTACAAATTTAAAAGTAAAATCGATTTATACAACTTTTTTTTTAAGAAAATGTTTAAAAATGATCTTTTTTATTGAAATCACTATTTAAAAACAATAGGCTTTGTCTGAAAATTGAATTCCATTGAGCAGTTCTGAAGCTTTCATTTTCTTTTTTCCGGGAAACTGTAACGTCTTTATTTCGATAAAACCGTCTGTTGTTGCAACCGAAATATTTTTTTTGGAAAACACAAGTTTTCCTGGACTAAAGCTATGATTTTCAATAAAATAATCCACGTCATATAGTTTCACATTCCATTCTTTTTCTTCGTCTTTAAACATAGTATATGCCGCCGGATAGGGGTTCAATCCCCGTATATGGTCATAAACCTGTTTACTGGTTTGGTTAAAATTGACCTTACAATTGTCCCGATTCAGTTTATAGGCGGTTTTTGTGTCTTCTACAGGCTGAATTATGGTATTTACCGCACCTTTTTCGATCAATTTCAGGGTTTCGAGGACAACTTCGGCACCTAAAAACATCAATTTATCGTGTAAAACGCCGGCTGTCTCTGTTTTTTCTATAGCTGTTTCTTTTTGAAGAATTATGGCTCCGGTATCAATTTTATCGTCGATAAAAAAGGTTGTAACCCCGGTTTTTTCTTCTCCATTAATAATCGCCCAGTTAATAGGTGCAGCCCCGCGGTAGTCGGGCAACAAAGAAGCGTGCAAATTAAATGTTCCCAGTTTTGGCATTGCCCAAACCGCTTTTGGCAACATTCTAAAAGCAACCACCACTTGAAGGTTGGCATTTAATGCTCGTAATTCATCCAAAAAAGCCTCGGATTTCAAATTCACAGGCTGTAATATTTTCAGCCCTTTTTCCAAAGCATATTGCTTTACTGCTGATTCATGAATCTTTTGTCCGCGACCTGCAGGCTTATCCGCAGCAGTTATCACTGCCGCAATTTCATAATTTTCTTTATAAATAGCGTCTAAAATCCCCACTGCAAAATCGGGAGTTCCCATAAAGACGATACGTAGTTTTTCCATTATAATCTTGTATATGTAGCGTTGTGGTAAAGATATTGATTTTCTTCTACTAATTCCCGAAGTGCCTGAGCTAAATATTCTATTTGATCAAAATAGGCTGCTTTTAATTCAGCTATTTGAAATTGATGTTTTTGTGGTTTTTCAAGTAACTCCTGTTTGATCCGACTAATAATTATAGTTTGTTTTTGCCGGTTATTTTGCACACAAACAACACATTTTCCGCAACTTTCGGTATAAGGTTCATCAAAATAGTTGAGCAATAAGACGTTTTTACAGGTGGTGGCATCTGTAACATAATGCATCATCGCTTTGAACTGTTGATTTTTTACAGTATTGTATTGTATTAAATTTTTAGCCACGCGATTGATCGTAATTTCGTCTTCCCGAATTTCATTCAACGTAACACTGGTATCGTTCGGAGACTGAGAAAATGTACAAAACCCTTGTAAAACCCAGTTTTGAATATTTTCCAATATTTTGGTTTCAGGCATTCTGGTGTGTTTGGCTATTAGTTCAATGTCAATGGCTGTTTCTATTTCCTGAACCCCCTGATAATGATGCAGAATACTCAGAAAAATAACCTCTTCAAGCGGGTGAAGCGAAAAATATTCAATGGCATGATTCGAAGAAATCAGGAATTGCAGATAACTTTTATACTGAAACGATTGTTGAAAAGTAATCACAGACTGCCGGTCCAGAAACTCAAAAGCCTGAAAGGTCTTACTTACCGGAAGATTATTCTTTCCACAAAAATCTTTGAAATTAAAACGGATGGTTTCATTAAATCCTTCGCCATACGCAATCTGATGATGATTGACAAAACGCTTGTAAACGGCTTTTAAAAAATCGGTATCCAATACATTTTGTTCGTGAAACGTTTGTGTTTCTTTAATGCTTTGATTGTTGAGAAGCATTGTCGCAAAAGCATCTTTTCCGTCCCTGCCTGCCCTGCCTGCTTCCTGATAATAACTTTCCATATTTCCCGGAATGTGTAAATGAATCACATTGCGCACATTAGGTTTGTCAATACCCATTCCAAAAGCATTGGTCGCCACCATTACCAAAACATCTTCGTCTAACCAGGCGTTCAGTTTTTTCTTTTTGGTTTTAAAGTCCAGCCCTCCGTGAAAAAAATCTGCCGAAATTCCGTAGGAAATCAAGTTTTTCGCGATTTCAACCGTTGCTTTTCTACTTCTGGCATAAATAATTGCCGGTGCCTCACTTTTTCGTAAGATATGAAGCATCCGCTCTTCAATATTTTCCTGAATATAAACTCCGTAATGCAACTCTTCTCTTAAAAAAGATTTCTTAAAAACTTTTGGCTGTTGCAGTTGCCCAAAACGAATGATATCTTCCTCAACACGATGATTTGCAGACGCGGTCAATGCCATAAACGGCACTTTGGGCAACCATTCTTTAAGATGACCGATTTCGAGATAAGAAGGTCTGAAGTCGTGTCCCCATTGTGAAATACAATGTGCTTCGTCAATGGCTACCAAATTGATGGGCAATTGAATGATTCTGCTTAAAATCCATTCATTTTTTAATCGTTCGGGTGCAATATAGAGAAATTTATAATTGCCAAACTGACAATTATCTAACAAATCAGAAATATCGTCCGCACTAAGGTTTCCGCTAATAGAAAGTGCTTTGATGTTACGCATTTTCAGTTGATTGACCTGATCTTCCATCAATGCAATCAGCGGAGAAATAACCAAACAGATTCCTTCGCTAATCATCGCAGGAATCTGAAAGCAAATACTTTTTCCGCCACCGGTAGGCAGCAATGCCAAAGTATCATTGCCTTGCAGCACCGATTCAATGATTTGCTCCTGAGGTTTACGAAACTCATCATATCCCCAATATTTCTTTAAAATGTGTAAAGCTTCTAACACAACCTTGTTTTTTTTATCTAATTTA
>DATGMY010000045.1:0-2636 GCA_035307005.1 Flavobacterium sp.
CCTGCAAACACCCTATTCTATTTCATTTACATAATTTAACCTCCTGCATTTTCATACTTTTCTAATTAAGCCGTATATTTGTACTAATTTTTTGAATTATGAGTCAAAGCACAGAAGATTTTTACAAACGCCTGAAAGAGGAATTAGAAAAAACCACCGAAAAATGGCCGGCGGAATACTTGTATAAATTCATTGTTCCTGCAAAAGAAGAAAACGTAGCTTTTATAGAAAGTACGTTCAACAATATGGGAGCCATCATCAAAACCAAAAAATCCAAAAAAGGAAACTACATCAGTATTTCGGTCAACGTGATTATGAAAAGTGCCGATGCCATTATTCAAAAATACCAGGAGGTTTCATCCGTAGAGGGTCTTATTTCCTTATAATTTTAAACTTTATGAAATTCAATCCACAACAAGCCATCCAGCATCTGGAATATAATACCGACCGTCAGGATTTAGTCATCCCCGAATACGGTCGTCATTTACAAAAATTGATTGATCAGGTTATTCTGATAGAAAATCGTGAAGAACGCAACAAAGCCGCCCGGACAATCATCGATATTATGGGAACCATCAATCCGCATTTACGGGATGTATTGGATTTTCAGCACAAGCTTTGGGATCAGTTGTTTAAAATGTCTCGTTTTGAATTAGACGTTGATTCGCCTTACCCCAAACCGCAACCCGAGTGGAACAAAAATGCATCTATATTGATTGATTATCCCTTAAATAATCAGGATTATCGTTTTTACGGAAATCATATCGTAGAAATGATCAAAGAAGCTGTTTCGTGGGAAGAAAGCGAAAAGAAAACAGCACTGATTATGGTAATTGCCAATCATATGAAGAAAAGTTATATGACCTGGAACAAAGACACTGTTTCGGACGAAGTAATTTTTACCCATCTTTTTGATTTATCTGAAGGAAAAATCGACTTAAGAAACCTGAACAACGACACCTCAAATACTGTAAACCTAACGGCACAAAGCCCGCGCGCTAATTATCAAAACCGTACCAATACAGGAAAAAGTACGTTTCAGAGAAATAACAATCAGAAAAATACACCAAGTAATTATTCAGGAAACAATCAGAAACGCTTTGTAAAAAAGAACAATAATGCCAACAACGGCAACACAACCAATAACATTTCTAAAAACCCAAATAACAGAAAAGCAAATTAATGGGAACTTTTAAAATTGAAGGAGGACACCCTTTGAAAGGTGAAGTGCAACCACAAGGAGCAAAAAATGAAGCATTGCAGATTTTGTGCGCTGTATTGCTTACAGATGAAAAAGTAACCGTTTCAAACGTTCCGGATATTATTGATGTAAACAAGCTGATTGATTTACTGAGCAGTTTAGGAGTAAAAATCGAAAAAACAGACCGCAATACGTACACTTTTCAAGCGGATGAAATTGATCTTTCTTATTTAGAATCGGAAAGCTTCCGTGTAGAAGGTAAAGCACTGCGCGGTTCCATTATGATTGTAGGTCCTCTTCTGGCCCGTTTCGGAAAAGGATACATCCCCAAACCGGGAGGCGATAAAATCGGTCGTCGTCGTTTAGATACCCATTTTGAAGGTTTCATCAATTTAGGGGCAAAATTCAGATACAACCGCGAAGAATATTTTTATGGTGTTGAAGCTCCCAACGGACTTTCGGGTACTTATATGCTTTTAGACGAAGCTTCGGTTACAGGAACAGCAAACATAGTGATGGCTGCTGTCTTAGCCAAAGGAACAACAACCATTTACAATGCTGCCTGCGAACCTTACCTGCAACAATTATGCAGAATGCTCAACGGAATGGGTGCTAAAATTTCAGGCATCGGCTCCAACTTGCTTACTATAGAAGGAGTGGAAAAACTCAACGGATACAACCACCGGATTTTACCCGATATGATTGAGATTGGTTCGTGGATTGGTCTGGCAGCAATGACCCGAAGTGAAATTACCATTAAAAATGTGGCTTGGGAACACCTTGGACAGATCCCTTCCGCATTCAGAAAATTAGGTATTACCCTGGAAAAAGTCAACGACGACATTTACATTCCTGCACATACCAGCGGTTACGAAATCAAAAACGACATCGACGGTTCTATTTTAACCATTGCCGATGCTCCCTGGCCGGGATTAACCCCCGATTTGCTGAGTGTGATTCTGGTTGTAGCTGCTCAGGCGCGGGGCGAAGTGCTTATTCATCAAAAAATGTTTGAATCTCGCTTGTTTTTCGTGGATAAACTCATTGATATGGGTGCTAAGATTATTTTGTGTGATCCGCACAGAGCGATCATCATCGGACACGATTTCAAATCACAATTAAAAGCAACCAAAATGTCATCACCGGATATTCGTGCCGGAATTTCCTTATTAATTGCAGCTCTATCGGCAAAAGGAACAAGTATCATTCAGAATATCGATCAAATCGACCGTGGATATGAAAACATTGACGAACGTTTACGAGCTTTGGGAGCTAAAATAGAACGTTTAGATTAATTAATATATTAAACAAAAGAATCTTTAAAAACGGCTCTTTTGTTTTAACTATTGAAAAATAAATCCTAAACAAAACAATGAAATATCTTTTTTGTCTTTTACCTTTTTTATTGGTGTGTTGCACTCCAAAAATGAATATT
>DATGMY010000046.1:0-12211 GCA_035307005.1 Flavobacterium sp.
GTTCCCTGAAGTATCATCATCATTTTTGTCACATGAAGTGAACAGTATTCCGGCTAATACAAAAGCCGACAAAATAACTTTTTTCATTTGTTTTCTATTTTTAAAATGCGGGCAAATATAGCTATTTAATTTTAATAACAAATCATCGTTAAAAGTTTAATTTTTAATCATTTGATTTTTTTATCGTATGGTTGTGATAATTTTCTAATCCTCTGCTTCATCTTCAGGATAAACAATGTTGATGGTTTTATAATAAGTTGAAAGATTACCTAAAATATCAGCTGCGGTTACTTCTATCAGATATTCTCCTTCCTGGTATTCTTCTGTTGCTGATTTTTCGGGCAGCAACACCGAACGGGCTTCTTCCAATGTCGTATAATAACCGGCTAATTCAATATGATTATCGTACATAAAACTGTCATTCGTATAATCTTTGGCATAAATTTTATACTCGTATTCATTAATTCCTGTTTGGTCTGTGAATTTGAAATACATTACCAGATTTTCGCCGAATTTGAATTCCTGTCCTTCAGTAATATTTGTGATTTCAGTAGTTGGACCCACTGTATCCGGATCTCCATTATTACAACTATTTAGCGTGAAAGCTGCTAAAAACAAAACAATCAATGGTTTTATAATCTTCATAACTTTAAAATTTTAATCTTCAAATATACAACGAATAATTTTATGTTTTAGTATGGTTCAAAACAAAGAAGACACTTAAAAAAGTGCCTTCTTTCTGAGAATTCTGATTGAGCTTAATGATCACTCAAAAGCAATCACAATTTCTTCCTGCTCGATAATTTTTTCTACATATTTTTTGAATTCACCATAATCGTTTACTTCAATATTGTCAAAAGGAATATGAACTTCGCGTATAACCTTTAATGAGTAATCGTTTACCAATTCGTAACGAATTTCGTATTGGTGATTTTTATAAATAAACTTTTGGCTTTCCGGTATTTCAACAAACTTATTTTCTTTGTCTATATTCAATACAGTTTCGGAATAATAATGGTTGATATTTTCATAGAAAGGATAAAAAACCGGATATTTTCTTTGTTCTAAGGCAACAATGCCTCTGGTATATGGCTGAACAATAGAAGGAATGGTCGTAAAACGCATTTTTCCGATACTTTGTAATCGTTCATTGATATCAAAATCGATTGAGAATGAGAGCGATTGTCCGTATTTATCATTGTCATTCAGGCTTACATCATTTATCTTCACTACTTTATTTAGTCTTGAAGTAAAAAGCTTTTCAAATTCAGCCAGACGAACATCAGTAGAAGTAGAGGGTGAAAAAAGACTGTTGTAATAGGATTTGGCATAACCTTCAAATACTAGGGTATTTTTAGTCTTTTTAGACTCTTGTGTAAGATCAATTGTCGAGTATTGTTTCACACGATTAAGGGTAGTATTATCGAAAGGAATGGAGATAAGTTGGCTGTTTGCATTTTTCTGCCTGTCAAAAGAAACCACCAAAGCATTTGATTTATACAAGCTTGGCGGCATAGTATTAAAGGGAGCATAGTTGTCTGTCAATTCCATAAAATGCTCTTTTTTGTCCAGTTCTACTTTTATAATACAGTGATTAAAACCAATGTTCGGCAACGGATTGTTTTTTGTGCCGTTGTCGTTCGTTAATACCAAAACTAATTCGGCATTGAGTCCGGCATGATTTGCCAAAGCAACAAACAAGGCAGACAAGTCTTTGCAGTCGCCCAATTTTGTGGTTATTGTTTTAGACGGTTTTTGTGGAACATAGCCGCTTTGTCTGAAATCCAAAAAGCTATAAGTAATGTTGTCCTGAATATAGGCGTATATTCTTTTAGCTTTCTCTACATCTGACAACTTTTCAACCCCATCAGGAAAAATTTGATTAAAGGTATCAGTAGTAATCTTGTCCATTTCTAAATTTTTCTGTACCAAATCGGCATACCAGTTGGCAATATCTGCCCAGGACTTAATAGTGCTGACATGCAATACTTCGGCAGAATCGTATAAACTCGGAGAAAAATCTTCGTAAATTGGAACAGCTTCTACTTTGTCGGCCTTCCATTCGATATAATTTTTATCTCCTATGGTCTTGGTGGTTGCGTTTATTTTTCCGTTGATAATTTCCGATTGGAAGGTTTTGGTTTTAGGATAAATAATTCCATATCGCAATAACTCGGTAGGATACATCGTCCGGAATGGATATGTTAGTGTAATATCCTTAAAAAATCGTCCGAACGAATTTTCGAACGATTGATATTTTACCAAAATCACATCTCCCGGTTTGAGGTTGGTAAACACTAGATTTCCGTAACTTCTTTCAGCAGGAACAATAGATCCGTCGGGTTTGATAATTTCAGATTTTAAAATAGTAATCCCGTATCCGTCCAACTCATATTCTTTCATATATTCAACACCGGTATCTGACGTAATTTCGTAGATATAAGTAATTTCGTATTTCTGACCTCCTTCCGGAAAAACATTTACAATGCATTCATCCAATAGAATGATTACACCATAATCAGTTTTCATGGAAGAATTTCTGTGTTCTTTAATATAATCATATACATTCGTAGTAATTACTTCTTCGCTTTCGTCTTTTCGCTTGGTAATATCGTATAAGCGTTTTCTGAGGGAGCTATTTCCGGTATGGTGGCTCAATGATTGTTTAAACAGTTCTTCGGCTTTGGCAATATCTCTTATTTGGTTGTAAGCGTTGCCTTGTGTTTCCATCAACACAAAAGAATAAGGAAAGTTTTGTAAACCTCTTTCGGTAAGTGCAATTACTTTTGAATAATCTTTTTCTTCGTTGAGATAACCGATATATCCTTGCGCCATCGAATAAAAGTGAGGGTATCTCTCTGCACGGTTTTTTAGCAATTCTGCCCTTTTGTCTTTTTTTCCGCTGAGATTATAATGTTTGATCAACTCATTAATTACCTCTTCATTGATGCTTTTTTCATGAAGTTTTTCCAAAAAATCTATGACTCTTTCCCGGTCACTGGTTATACTATAAAGCACGGATGAATATGCGTTGAGAATTCCTTCTGTATTGGCCGATACTTTAACAAGAGATTCATAGGCTTCGAGTGCTTTTTCTTTATCCATTCTTCTGCTGGCAATCAGAAAGTCCATCAAATAATAAATATACATGCGTTTTGTGCCTAATGATGCATCTCTGATTTTTTCGAGTTCGGTTATTGGTTTTGAAGTCAATACATTAGTATCGTCTATCATCCGAATGGTGTTGTAATAATATTCCTTATCTGTAATTGCAATGTTTTCAAACAGTTCTTTTGCACGTTGTGCTTCTCCTTTTTTTTCATACAAGCTTGCCGTCATCATTCTCAGCATAGAGCTGTTTGGGTATTTTTGATAAAGTTTTTTAATGGCTTTTTCTGCTTGTTCGTATTTTCCGTTGTTCAAATAGGCTTTAAATAAATTGATGCTGTATAAAGGATTATCGGGTTGCTCTTTTAAACGCTGCACAAAATATTCTTCAAAGAAAGGAGCAACTGTCTCAGGATTGATGTCTTTCAAATTTCCTTTCTCGTAAGTTTTGTATTGGTCGTAAAAGTTTAAGCCTTTTATAGCCTGGTAATTTTCATCTGTAAGCGACACAAAAAAGTAATCATTATTATGACCGGTAGAGGATTTTACCAACAATCGGTTCATTCCTTTTTGCAAGTTTAAGGCGATTCTGTAACCGTTCAAATCACTGAAAGAAATTTGATTGTTGCGGTATATTTCTACATCGTTCAAAAATATTTTGATTGATGAACTCGCACCTAAGTTTAAAAATACCCGCTGATTATCTACTGACTCGATAAAAGTTTGTGCATACATAATTCCAGAGCCGTATTCCTGTTCATTATAGTAAAAGCAGTAACCCTCGGTGTTTTGCTTATCCACCGGATTGTACCAACCTACTTTTCCGTTGCTCGATGCGTCAAAAAGCTTATCGTTTTTCGCATAGGTTTCAGGCTCATAGGCTGTTTCCAAACCGCTGTCGTTCAGATTTTCAAAAACTCCGCAAAATTGCCAGTTATTTACAGCATTTGTTTTTTTGGACAAATTTGTCAATCCGTCGTGCTTTCTTCTTTTTTTGTCAGATAAATATTTGTAATAAAGTACAATTAAATCATTTCCTAAAACAACATCATCGGCCAGTATGTCAATTTTATCATGGGTGTAATCATTATAGCCCATGCTGTTAACATCTCCTGCAAACTGGTTGCTGTACCAATTAGAATAAAGATAATTTTTAGCTTCATCAAAGGTTATAAATTGGCGTACAAAATCTGTATTGTGAATAAGTGCTCCTTCTTCATTATCCAAATAAGCATCCAACAAAAGTATTTCTATGCTTTTATCGATGTCTTTTCTAAGATTTTTCTCAAATATTTCGCGAGATTGTTCTCTGTCATTAGACAATAATAAATCCCAGACCTCATCTGTTTTTTGTTTGTTTTGCGCAAAAGTTGTCATCGACAACAAAATCATAACAATGCTTAAAAAGCCGGAGCTTGTTTTTAACATACCAGAGTCTTTATTCATTTTCAACATGTTAATGTAGTTTGTTTTCTGCTCTTGGTCTGTAAATACTTCATAAGTCTCGAAAACAATACAATTAATGGTTTTACAAAAAATTTATGGAGGTAAATATACACCAAAAATAGTTTTTTAGTAAAAAAAGAAGACACTTAAAAAAGTGCCTTCTTTCTGAAAATTCTGATTGAGCTTAATGATCGTGCTCGTCGTTATGAATTTCTACTGTAACCCACGAAACATTTTCGTTACCGGCTTTGTCAATAGCAAAAACACCAATGTGATAAGAGCCTTCTTCTGCATTTTCAGGAATATCAACGTGTAAATGTACTTCGTCTGACTTTCCGCTCAAAGTACCTGTTGTCTGATATTTCCATTCCACGTGATCATCATCTCGAAGAGCTTTGTGCTCGTGCCCGTCGCCTCCGAAATGAATATCTATTTTGTACGAAGCCAGTTCTACATTGTCTGTAACAGAAGCGTTAAGGTGCATTTCTTCACCGACATCAAACGTTTGTCCGGCAGTTGGTTCATTGATAATTATTTGTGGCTTTTCAGTATCTAATACAACATCGTCGTCTGAACAAGAAACAATTGTAAATGTACTGATAAATAAGAAACTTAATAATGCTGATTTTTTCATTTTCTTTTAATTTAAAAAGGTATTGTTATAAAAATTTGAAATGTTCTTCCAAACTCCGGAATGCCCAGAGGTCGGTAAAAACTGTTGTGATGATAGTAAACTTTGTTAAACACATTGTTTACCTGAAAACGAATCTGTGGTTTCCATTGGTTCCATTTCAAAGCTGAACTCCATTGTATGTTCGCGATGGCATATCCGGGCGTTACGTCTTCGTTTTGCGCAATACGATTTTGCTGCAACGCTCCTTTTACACCGATTTGAATCTGGTGGTTTTCCAGTAAATCCGTTTCGTTAAATTGGTAACGGACATTTAATTGTCCGTTTGTCGGGGTTGAAAAAGGCAACGGATAATTCAATCCGTCTTCTCTGATTTGTTTATTATATAAATAGGCTGCTTGTCCCTGAACGGTAATTTTTTCCCATTGATAGGTTGCGTCCACTTCTAGACCTGTCAGTAATGCCTTTGACTGATCGTATTGATACACCTGTCCGCCGTGTGGCAAAATGGAAAAAGTGCCCGAAGGTCTCAAAAAAATGTAATTGGAAAAGTAATATAAGTAAATGCTGGCATCTATCTTAAAATTACTTTTGTGATAATGATGATTAAAATCTACAGCCCATCCTTTTTCTGCGTTCAAATCCGGATTTCCCTGCTCGTGTCTGAACGCTCCGTGATGGATTCCGTTGGAACTTAATTCCATAGCAGTTGGAAAACGGAAATTTGTAGCAATAGTCAGGCTGCTGTCCCAGTCATCGGTAATTTGACGTGAAATTCCTAATGCGATGTTTCCCTGCGAAAAATCCTTTGAAATTGCTGTACTTCTCTGGGCATTCGCCAGTGCATCATTTTCAGAACTCCCGCTGTCCGTCAAATAGTCATACAAAACAGCATCAAAATACCCATCCACCTTTAAACTTGCCTGGTCGTATCGTGCACCGAATTCGAGGTTTGTTTTTGGGGTAATGTTCCACAAATGCTTTCCGAAAAACCCCACATTCCAGCGGTTGTAAGCAGGCATCAGATAACTATAGCCCGTAATAGCGTTGGTTTGGTATTGCTGTTGCACACCAAAGGTGGAGGTATGGTCTAAAATCCAATCCTTTTTGTAAGTAAGCTCTGAATTTAAAGTGATCAGTTTAAAATCCAGTTCTACATCAGGATTGATTTCCGGCGGTTGCTGGTTGGAATAATGAGTATGAAAAAAGCTTAACTCCTGGCGGTGATTCCGTTGAAAACCTACTTTAAAATCCCATTCGTCATGTATATTTCTCCATTTCGCATGATAAGTTACTTTGGTGTGATATACTTGCTGATAGGGCATTCCGATATTTCGGTCGGAACCATCGGGTTTGGCATCATCCACAGACGGAACTCCGTGTGCTCCTGCAAAAAAACCGGCTTTACTTTGAAACTGACTCACACTTAAAATACTCTGAAACCGGTCGGCAACGTAACCCCATTGTCCGTAAACCGAAAGTTCATTTCCTGCGGTGTTGGTCATCGTTCCATTCGTCAATGGAATTTTTGTTGAAAGATAAATGATTTCATCTACAGGAACCCTAAAATCGGCATAGGTGGTATAAGATGTTTTGAACTTATAAAAATGATTTCTTTTTTTATAGGATAAATTCAACGCATTTGCCCACGATTTATTAACCGAATTTGCTGTGGTAATGTATTGTCCATTAAACCCGTCTGCCGGAATGGTTTCATTGTTCACTTCAATAACGCCTGCAATGGCATCGGATCCGTGTGCAATGGTTCCCACTCCTTTGATTACTTCAACACTTTCTGTGGTCAGTGCATCCAGCTCCAATCCGTGATCGGCACCCCATTGCTGTCCTTCCTGTTTGATACCGTTTTCGGTAACAGCCATTCGGGTAAAGCCGAGCCCACGCATCATTGGTTTTGCCGTTTGCGAACCAATAGTTACAGCGTCTAAGCCCACGACATTTGCCAATGTTTTGGACAAGCTTCCGCTGTAATTCTGCTGAAGATATTTCTGAGTTACTCTTTTCTGATTGTATGTTTTCTGCTGTGCAGTATGTATCACAATGGTTTCCAACGTTTCTTCGTCGTTTAAAACAACCGAAATATTTCTCGATTCATTCAAAACGATTTTTTCCTGATACAAAGCATATCCTTCGGATTGTACCTTTAAGAGGTATTCGCCTTGTTTCAGATTTGAAAGTGTGAAATTTCCCGACGCATCGGATTGTGTACAAATACTGTTTAAATCGATATGACTATTTGCAATTTGTTCTCCATATACATTTGTCACGGTGCCGCTCAACTGAAACTGGCTCCACGACATACACGAATACAAGAACAAAACAGCCGTTAATAATAAACGCATTTTGAGCTTATTTATGTTAGTAAATAATTGATGAGAACTATTTAAACATAAACAGGTGGTGCACGAAGAGAAAAATAATTAAACGAAACTTCGACAAAATCAAAGTGATAGATTGCGTTTAGTTTCTGATAGATAGAATTAGTATAAAATACAACCGTGTCGAAAGACATTGTTGTAAACGGACTTAAAGTAAAATGACAAATCTGACAGTCGTCAGCGTGATGTGCCAGTGCCTTTTCAGTCTCTGAATGATGCGTATGCTCTGTTCCAAAATACTCATAAAGTAAATGCGAATAAGTATGCGCCGATTGGAACATTAATGTTACCACCACACACATACTTAGAAACCACGATATGAAACGCTTTTTCACATTCATAAATGCAAAGATATAGAAAATTTTAGTTAGAGAAGTGTTTTAACGTTTTTTTACTATTGAAAACAAAGAAAAAATTTTTGACAAGAAAAAGAATATTTGATTGTCTGTCAGTTGTTTGGAAATTAAATTTAGAATATCATCAAAAAAATGCAATGCCATTACAACCTTTTGTAGTTCTTTTGCGTCTATAATAAAAGAAACAAAACAATAAGCTGTTGGGATCAAAATCATCCGATGTTCAGTTGATAGAACAAGTTATTCATCAAAACCGTTTGGCACAGAAACAGTTTTTTGAGAAATTTTCTCCAAAAATGCTGGGTACTTGCCGGCAATATATCCGCGATCTTCACGAAGCTGAAGATGTGATGTTGCACGCATTTATGAAAGTTTTTCAAAACATTGGGCAGTTCAAAAACGAAGGAAGCCTGGAAGGATGGATCCGCAGAATTATGATTCGCGAGTGTATTTCATTTTTACGACAGAAAAAGGAATATATGTTTGTGGACGATGTCAGTCAAAACCATTTGCGGATGCTGACGACCGAGCAAGATACTTCAGAGGATTATCAGGCGTTGATTGATGCCCTGCCCAAAGGATGCCGGTATGTATTTGTTTTAAGCGTGATTGAAGGATACAAACATCAGGAAATAGCCGAACTGCTAAACATTTCGGAAGGAACGTCAAAGTCTCAGTTGGCGTATGCTAAAAAATTATTGAAACAACAAATTGAACCAAACAGATAGAATGATGGAGGATTTTGAAAAAGAGATAAAAAAACATTTTCAGGAACGACAAATAAAGCCTTCGGAAAATGCGTGGAATAAAATGCAAACATTGTTGGATGAACAACCAAAGCAGAAAACGCCGAAAAAACTGTTTTACTTTTTGTCTGCGGCAGCGTCTGTTCTGTTGTTTGTCGGGTTGTGGACATTCTTTCAAAAAGTTGATCATTCGCTTCCTGAAACAAAGCCAGACGAAACTTTTGTGGTGAATGGTGAACAAGAAACAATGAAACCGGCGAAATCAAAAAAGCAAGAAGGAATAAAGGAAGAGAAAGAAATCATAGCACATCATCCGGTAGAAAAAAATGATTCAAAACGCAAAACTTCACCGAAGCTTATAACAGAGGAATATATAGTTTCAAACAGCGATGTTCCGAAGGAAGAAATCGTTTCAATTCCCGAAAAAGAAGAAATTATTCCTGTCCATAAAATAAAAGAAAAACCGCTTATAGCAGCACGTTCCAATGTGGAAATTAAAGTAGATCCGGAACGGTTGCTCCGAAGTGCAGAGATTGAGCGGCAGGTTGAAAATATGGTTACCGAAAAACAAAATTTCTGGAAAAAAGTAGGAGAAAAACATCAGCTTGTACAAAGTCATTAACAACATAAAAATAAAAACAATGAAAAAAACAGTTTTAACCACAGCTTTTTTATTAGGCGTTTTCAGCATTCAGGCACAGGAATTTTTCAGTGAGAAACGTCCGGTTCAGACCGAAACAGAGTTTACCAGAAGAGTCAACGATATTTCGTATGATATTGACGTCATTATCAAAACCAATAAAGACAAGCTGAAAGAAGCTTTGAATGAAATAGAGAAGCAAGTAGAAAACAACGAACTCACCAAAGAAGAGGCGGATAAATTACGCAACGAAAAAGCGGAGTTTTATGCGCAAAAAATTGAAGAAGATGCCAAGTTACAGGAAGAACGTATTAAAAAGCTCATTAACAATAAAATTGAAGACAACATCAATTTTAGTACCGATATGAGTGCTTATCAAAAACAGTTGATTGAGAATAAAACAAAAGCGGTGATAGAGTATGCTTTCGGACAAAGTATTATGTTGGGCGATAAATCGACTAAAGATGTTTACAATAACAGATTTCTGCATTCTTTTGGAGGAGGATTAGGAGCAGGTGTTAAAACCAGAGTTGGAAATGCACAATCACGCGTTTTTTGGAAATCTACGTTTGACTTCGGGTTTCATTATCTTAAATTAAACGGCAATAACACCATTGAAAATTCTAATAATGAAACGATTTTGGTAGATACAGGGTTTCCCTTAAAAAAGTCATTTATATATACTATAGAATATAGATTGTCTAACTATTTAGAATATGATTTTTCAAAAAGAAAATTTGATGAATTTGGAAATCCGATCATCAAATCACGTCAATCATTTTATGCCGGATTAGGAGGTTTTTTCGGATATAGTCAGTTAGGAAAACAATTAAACTATGAGTTAGATGGCGAAAAATATAGAGAAACCACAGTTTCAAAATTTAATTCCAATCCATTTGTTTATGGAGTAGGAGGGTATGTAGGGTATCAAAATTGGAGTTTGAAAGCTACTTATAATTTGAATAACGTATTTAAAAAATCGTTTGCAGACCAAAACATATTTAGCATTGGTCTTGTGCTGAATTTATATTAAATTTGAAAGTCATTTCAATACAAGTAAATGAATATATTTTTTAAATATTGTACAAGGGTAATAATAATTTTACTTATATTTTCTTTGCAATCAATTTATGCACAAATTAATATAAGCGGAAGAGTCATTAACTCAGACAATGATCCGATAGAATATGTTTCTACTGAGCTTTTTATAAAAGATTTTTTTGCAGATCGAAATATATTTAATATGAGTATTGTTTATGAATTGTTATAATGGTATTAATGACTGAAACGAAGAATAAAATCAAGTAAATTACAATAATATGCAAAAATTAATTTTATTTATCCTTTTTAGTTTTTATACAGTAACGTCATTTGCACAAGTTGAAATTAAAACATTAACGGCAAAACAAGTTTATGATTTAATACAACAGTCGGATAAAGCCTCAGTAGTAAAGTTTTGGGTTCCAAATTGCGCAAACAATGTTGAGATTGTAAAAGACTACAAAGAGCTTATTAGTAAATATGGAAAAAAAATCGACTTTTATTTAATGGGAATTACAGCAAAAGAAGAATTGGTTCAGGAGTTGATTCATAAAACAGATTTTAACTATCCGTTATACATTATTAATGTTGAGAAAGACATTAGTTTAATAGAAAAACGAAGTGTGTTTGAAGAAGAATTTCTAAATCTGTTTAATATGCCGCTTCAAGAATTTATTACCGTTTATATTTCAAAAGATCGTCAAATAGAAGAAATTAGTACAAATATTGAACACAATAATCAAATTTTGAATAAGTTTTCTGAGCGATAAATCAGAGAAGAACTTTTTTATAATTTAAGAAAATGTTAAAAAATGGCACAAACTTTGTTTAGGGTGTAACATATCATTTAACAAGTTTACTTACTCATTAAAATAAAAATATTCATGAAAAAAATAGTATGCATTGCATTATTAGCTTTTGGTTTCACGGCAAATGCTCAGGAAACAGATGTTGTATCAATTCTTACCAACAATCAAATCATTAAAACTGCTTACGAAAGTGAAACATTGACCATAAAAGAAAAAATAGAGGTGGTCAATGAACAAGTTGAAGAAGGACACATTACCGAAAATCAGGCATATCAGATCATCTCAAAGATGATGGAACAAAATGAAAATGAAGTTGTTGAAATCGATGAAGACTATGATTATGACTGGGGGAAAGAGCAAAATCCGTTTGATTTCGCTATGGGTGTTGAGGTGGACACAGTAGTGAGATACAAAAAAGATGTAAAACCTTATATAGCATTTGGTGTGGGAAATGTCGCTACGGACGGAGCTTTTGCTAATTCAGAATTCGGCTATTTGCGTTCCAATTATTTTGAATGGGGAATTGGAGTGCGTGTGCCTTTTAACCAATACAACAACAAATGGGGAATTCGTTATGGTTTAGGGTTTAAATACAACGGATTGGCAACCACACAAAACCAACAATTTGTCCTTAACGGTAACGAAACTGTTACTGCGCCTTCTGTAGAAGATTTAAAAAACAATACGGCTTATTTTAGAAATACTTATATTACAATTCCTATTTCCTTGGATTTTACAACGACATCTAAAACATATAATGCTGCCAACCGAAAGTTTGATAATAAAGGTGGTGTCAATTTTGGAATAGGAGGATATGTTGGTTACAACATCAATTCAAAACAGTTTTTACGTTATGAAAATGCCGATGGTTATAAAATTCACGAAAGACAAAAAGGAAACTGGAATGTTACCGATTTTCAATATGGAGTTACAGCTTATGCGGGATTAGATTGGATTAAACTGGTTTTTAAATACGACCTAAATCCGGTGTTTAAAAACAACCCAACAGATCAAAACTATTGGAGTCTTGGACTACAA
>DATGMY010000047.1:0-3830 GCA_035307005.1 Flavobacterium sp.
TTTTAATTAATCATATCTTAAAAAAAGAAAGGACAATTTCCTTTTCCGAAGAGGTTAAACTTTCGATTTCTTTTATGTATTTTTCAACCTGATTAAAATACATTTCATTATCGTCATTCTCCAAACTTGTTTTAATTTGAACCACACGCTTTTTAATAGCAAACAAGCCGTTTTCTTTTAGAAATTGTATATAACTGTTGATTTCATCATAACGAATAACCTTTGCTAATTCCTTATTTTCATTATTGCAATAAGCCAAACCAAACCCGTAAGCACCAACGGCACTTCCTTTTTCAAAGGTTTTACAGTTTAAAGAGAATGTTCCAAATTTATCTTCAACCTTCAACGAGGTTGGTTTCGCAAATGATAAAAATAGAATAAGCGAAAATGCAACAGGTAACATAATCAAAAATGATTTTTTAATAAATGGATTCATAGAAATGATGTGTTTAATTTATAGTACTTTACAATTGATGTATTATTATTTGGTTGTTTTTCTACCCCAGATGCACAAATGTTTTTTATTAAATTAAAAAAGTTTTTGAAACCTTGCGGCACTTAATTCAATAAATTATAAATTGCACATTTGTGGTATTACTTTTATGAAAATACAAAAAAATTAATCTAACTTAAAAATTTCGTTTACCGTTACACCAAAAAGTTCCGACATTTTTAATGCCAGTTCTACCGAAGGTGCATATTTTCCGGCTTCAATGGCGTTGATGGTTTGTCGTGTAACACCTAATTTTTCTGCCAGTTCAGCTTGCGTAAAGTTATGAATGGCGCGGAATACTTTAATCTTCGTTTTCATAACTGAATTGTTTTTTATAAATGAATAATTTGGTGTAGTAGAAGATATTTAGAAACAAAACAAATACGTAATAAAAAAACATTATTACATATCCAAACGACATTCCGTAGATCAAAAACTCAGAGATAATTAGCAAAGTAAATACAAAATAGGTTGCATAAGTTAGCGATTTATAACGTAGCAATCCTATCATTTCATCTTCGATTTTTTCTTTAGAAAAAGCAAGGACTATTCCGCTCGTAAAAAAGAGAAAATCTAAAATTTCATTATACATATCTTGTTCTGCCCATCTGAAATTACCATTGTTTTCACTATCCAAAAAAGGATCACTGACTATCGCAAACACTTTCATATTTAATTGCAGTGAAATTTCGTTGAATTGCAAAATAATTAAAACAAGAGCAATCAAAAAAACCACCAATGCAGGAATTTTTAATTTGTTTGGGAATAAATAAATACGTTTCATAATACCATTGATTTATAGTTTAACGATTCAAATGTAATGAATATTTTATATTATGTAAAAAATATTTTACATTTTGATTTAAAAAAAAGCCAGAACGTTCTGTCCTGACTTTTCTAAAAAACATTAAATTAATTGAGTGAACTTAAAATTTCCTGAAATTTATCTACGGGTAAATCAACACGGGTTTGTATTAAATTGATTTCGTCTTCATCTTTTATTTTCAATACTATATGTGTAATTCTGTCCTTTTTTTCAGCAGCGAGAATTGTAATCAAATCACCCTCGCTGTTGATGCTGATAAACTCTTCGTAGCGGTCATTTTCCAACGCTTTGTCTAAATCACGGAGCATTTTATTACTGATATTCTCAATGGAAACAACACGCGTGGCTTTTAAATATTTGGTCAGCGGTTTCAATTCCTTGTGAGAGCCTGTAAACTGATAGAGCATTTTGGGAATACGCAACGAGGTAATTTCCTGACTGTATTCTTTGTAAAAGGCATCCAGACCTTTGTTTCTAAATGATGCACACGATAGCATCACACAACTCAAAATTAGCAGAAAGCTGTATTTTAATAACTTCATTTTTTCTTGTTTTTAAGTTTTTTTACCTGATCCATTCCGCCGATGTTTACATTGTCGGAAATCGAAGTGAGTTCGTCTAAAAGAAAGTTTCCGCTGATGATCATCAAAACAGTGTCTTCTCCTGTAATGCTCATAACCAATTCGCGGATACGGTTGTTTTTCTCAAGGGTTTTAAACGAAATGATATTTCCATCTTCGTTGATATTCATCAATTCCTCATAGCCGTTTTTGGTCAATGAATGTGCCAGCGATGCCAAATCGTTTTTCAACGTATTGGTTTTAGCGTCTTCCTGTATCAGAATTTTAATACCTTCCAGGTTGGATAGAAATTTCTGGAAATCCTTGTATTCAGGATCGGTAGTTTTGATCCGTGACAGCATTTTAAACATTGATTTGGAAATACTTACTGTGGTATAACCTTTTTTGCCTTCGTAGTCCGAGGCTACTTTTTGTGCCAAACTCTGCGCCATTGCGGTAAGCGGCAAACACAATAACAGCAGATATACAATTTTTTTTAGTCTCATATTTATTCTTTTACTTGATTCAACTTGTTTAAATGATCTATATTCTCAATACCGGTATTCAATTTTTCGCTGACAAAAGCCAATGCCTTTTGTGCTTGTTCCAATGCTACTTCAGGATCTTCGATAGTGCCTTCTCCTGTATTGGAAACCAAAATTTCTTTGCCTATTTTTGTTTCAAAAACATTGCTCGTAGAGTTATTTCCCAAAGGATTCCATAGAAACAATACAGCACACGCAGCGGCAACTAAACTGCATATTGTAATGAATCTTATCCGTTGATTTTTTTGTTGTTTAGGAATCACAGCATTTTGAAACGTTTGTTTTTTCAAAGCGTCAAGATCCTTAAAAATATGTTGTTCTACCGTTTCACTTTCGTGCAATACGTATTTTTTCAGCCATTGTTCTTCGGCTAAAGTGGTTTCGCCATCGTAATATTTTTGTAACAGCCGTTCTTTATTCACTTCCTCTTTCATTGTTCAAATAGGCGTTATATAATTCTCTTATTTTTTTTCGTGCACGTGATAAACACGTTCTCACATCGTCGTAACTAATTGCTAAAACTTCTGCGATTTCTTCCAGTTCATAACCTTCAATTTCCCTCAGATGATAAACGGTACGTTGCTTCTCATTTAAAAGGTTTAACAATTGATCCAATTTGTTCTCATGCTCTTTCAACTCCAGAATTTTATCAGGACTTTCGCCGGAAAAATGATGATTTAAAACTTCGTCGGATTGAAAAACGTAATGTTTCTTTCTCAGAAAATCCAGACTTGCATTCCGAACCATTGCCATTAAAAACGCTTCACTGCTTTGAAGGTTATAATGATCTTTCTTCAGAATAAATTTTTCGTAACAATCCTGTACAATATCTTCGGCATCGGTACTGTTACCGGTAATCCGGCATGCCAACCGAAGCATTTTGTGATGAGATGTACTGAAATTTTCCAAATGTAATTTAGGTTGTTTATTAGTAAGACGAATAAACGGATATTTTGTGACAAAGAAATCTGAAAAAAAATAAAAGAACAGCATTTATTTAAACATGGAGACTGTCATATTTAACATTACAATCCTATGATATATACAGATTGAATAAAATATTCTAACTTAATATATAATATCAAATGTAAATAAACTACCTTATCATTATACAAAATATTTGATGGAGTTGCGACAATAGCTTTCAGTGCTGTAAGATTTAAAAACCATATAAATAAAGCTATAAGTTCCAATCCCAACTTGCGATAAAATACGCATTATCAGTTATTAAGTTCGAAAAAACTTGTTTTTATTTTTAACTTTTATATATTTGCCAAAAATTTTAAAATCAAATGTTGATATAAGAAAAATTAATTTTCTATTTGTGATTATGCTGACGGCATTCTCATTATTTTCTTGCTCGCAAGATGATGTGATTCTTACAGAATCTGATGCAGATTCAAACA
>DATGMY010000048.1:0-3782 GCA_035307005.1 Flavobacterium sp.
AACGGATTGGTTGCACACGACAAAATCATTGCTGCCGCTGCACATAAAACGATTATTTTCTTCATAACTTTGGAATTTAACTATTTTTGTTTCATTAATTTTTTCTAAAAATAAAAAATTTATTCTTTAATCCCTTTTAAATTTGTCTGTAAAATTATAAAAAATGACGAAAAAACAAACCAAAGTTCTGGAAATTCCGAGTTATATCAAAAATACTTCTAAGGTTCTATATACCTTAAACAAAAAAATGGCTGCTGCATTTGCATTGAAACTTTTTGAAACTCCGATGAAATTCAACCTGCCAAAACGGGAACAAAAGATGTTTGAAATTTCTCATAAATCAAAGATGCAATTACCTCAATGTCAAAAAGAAATTGTAGTTTACGAGAATAAATTCGGTTCCGGAAAAGTATTGCTTGTACACGGTTGGAGTGGTCGTGGAACACAACTGGTTTCTATCGCTAAAGCTTTTAAGGAGTTGAATTATACCATTGTGAGTTTTGATGCTCCGGGTCATGGAAAGAGTCCAAAAACTACGACAAATATGAAACATTTTATAGAAGCTGTTTTTGAACTCGAAAAAAAATACGGCGGATTTGACGTTGTTGTAGGACATTCTCTGGGAGGAATGACACTCATCAACTGTTTGGGACGCGGTTTGCAAGCATCCAAAGCGATCATTATCGGTAGCGGCAACAAAACCAAAGACATTACCAATGATTTTCTTGTTTCTATCGGAATGAACAAAAAAATAGCTCCTTTACTTATTCAGTGTTTTGAAAACAAATACAACGACAAAATGAGCCATTATGACGTGGATTTACACGCTCAGAATGTGACCGTTCCCATACTGATTATCCACGATAAAGACGATAAAGATGTACCGGTGAAATCAGCCGAATCTATTCATAAAAAACTCATTAACAGTCAACTGATAATTACCGAAGGATTGGGGCACAGAAAGATTTTAGGTGACGAAAAAGTCATCGAATCCATCCGTGATTTTGTACTAAATAATTAATCTGTAATAAGTTTATAAAACATCAAAATACAATTTTTGTTCGTATAGAATGTTTCCGTACTTATTCTTTAACATATTAAAATCATCATTAGGAACTTCCAATTCTGATAGCTGTTTGATGGATTTATTCAGAAAGTCTTTGTAGTACATCACAAAAATTTTATCAAAATCTTTGGTATCTGCAATAGACAATTTGTATAATTCTTTCTGATTTACCTCCGAAGAACTCTTGATCTCCACATTATTTTTCTCTGCTATTATCTGAAAATCGGTGCGCAACGTTTCCAGTTCAGACAGATGCTCTTTTAAATAATTTTTAAGCCCCTTGTTTTCAAGGCGTTCAATCCCAATATGAAAAGCTCCGACCTGATATTCAATACCATTGTATTGATCATTCATAAATACAAGCGATGTGCCTTTTTTTGCCGTTTTGGTTGCTAACGGACGCTCGTTTTCTGTAGTTTCTGTATTCTTATTGCAAGCAATAAGCATCAAGGCTAACGATACTAAAAGATAATGTACTCTCATACTTCAAGTTTTTTGCTTTAAATATACAAATTTTTATTTACAAAATTAACATCAAATAAAATAATTAATCATAAAATAAAAGCTCACTCCAAACTTTTTAATAAAACAACGTCCGCAACCTTGATGAATACTAAAAAAAAGCCGGTGGTAAAAAAAAAGGAGTTCATCACAAATTATTCTTAATTTTTTTATATTCGTCATATATCTTTTATCTTTGCTCAAATAATATGAGAGGAAAAATTTGTCTGATTGCAACCTCTGAAAAAAAATGCTAAAGCAGAACTTTTTTAGTTTATTGCAGCGCATTCTTTCCTCTGTTAATTAAAAATCATAAACTAAAATGGCATATTTATTCACTTCCGAATCTGTAAGCGAAGGACATCCGGACAAAATTGCGGATCAAATTTCAGACGCTTTAATTGATAATTTTTTAGCATTCGACCCTCATTCAAAAGTAGCTTGTGAAACGTTAGTCACGACCGGTCAGGTTGTTTTGGCAGGCGAAGTAAAATCCGAAACCTATTTAGACGTACAGCAAATTGCCCGCGATGTTATTAAAAAAATTGGTTACACCAAAAGCGAGTATATGTTTGATGCCAACTCTTGTGGCATTTTATCGGCAATTCACGAGCAATCAGCAGATATTAATCAAGGGGTTGACAAAGCCGATAAAGAAAACCAGGGGGCTGGTGACCAGGGAATTATGTTTGGGTATGCAACCAACGAAACCGAAGATTACATGCCACTGGCATTGGATTTATCGCATAAGTTATTGCAAGAACTTGCCGAGTTGCGCAGAGAATCTAAAGAAATTACTTATTTGCGTCCCGATGCAAAATCGCAGGTAACTTTGGAATACGACCAAAACAATAAACCAAAACGTGTGGTTACTATTGTGTTATCTACACAACATGACGATTTCATCAAACCAGCCGATGCTTCAAAAGAAAGCAAAGCTGTTGCAGAAAAAAAGATGCAGGATCAAATCACAAAAGATATTAAATCAATCCTGATTCCGCGTCTTTTAGAAAAATATCCGCAATACAAACAATATTTCAATGATGACATCACGTATCACGTCAATCCTACCGGTGTATTTATCATTGGAGGTCCGCACGGAGATACAGGATTGACCGGAAGAAAAATCATTGTGGATACGTATGGCGGAAAAGGTGCACACGGCGGCGGCGCTTTTTCGGGTAAAGATCCTTCAAAGGTGGATCGTTCGGCAGCTTATGCAGCACGTCATATCGCTAAAAACTTAGTAGCAGCCGGGGTTGCTGACGAGCTTTTGGTTCAGGTTTCTTATGCCATCGGGGTTGCCGAACCAATGGGCGTTTTTGTAAACACTTACGGAACTTCAAAAGTGCCGTTTACTGATGGAGAAATAGCGAAAAAGATTCAGGAATTGTTTGATCTACGACCTTACCATATCGAACAAAATCTAAAACTCCGTTTTCCTATTTACAGTGAAACCGCAGCTTACGGACACATGGGACGTAAAAACGAAATCGTTTCCAAAACCTTTAAAAACCCAAATGGAGAAGAAAAAACAATGGAAGTGGAATTGTTTACCTGGGAAAAATTAGATAAAACAGATGTGATTAAAAAAGCTTTTTCTATTTAAGAAAAATCACATAAATTAAATCTGTAATAAAACAACTAAACCACTATGGACTGAAAGTCCATAGGTTTGATTTCAGACTGAAAGTCTGATTGAAAAAAAACCACGGATTAAAGGATTTACACAGATTTTTTATAATCCTAAAAATCCTTTAATCCGTGGCAAAAATTTTTAGAAACTGAAAGTCTTGCACTGAAAGTGCATAGTTTCAACTAACGAATGAGACCAATGAAAAGCCAAAACATTACTATAAGCTGTAAACCGTAAACTAACTTCATAACTACCACACAAAAAAATATTATATTTGTACTTTAATTCAAAAACACTTATGAGAAAGACATTCATTTTAGCATCTTTGGCTATAGCCTTGTTTAGCTGCAAAAAACAAGAGCAACAACCCACAGAACCCGAAGTTGTAGTTACTTATTCTACATTCGGAGAAGAAATCACAGCCGATAACGCTATTTCGCAAGAAGAAATGTTAGATAAATTCAAAAACCTGAAAGAGGGTGATACTATTCCTATCAAATTCAAATCCGACATCTTAGACGTTTGTCAGAAGAAAGGCTGTTGGATGAGTATGGACTTAGAAGGCGATAAAGACGCTTT
>DATGMY010000049.1:0-2322 GCA_035307005.1 Flavobacterium sp.
AATGATTGCCCTGCCATCGTGTTTGCCAAAGTGAATATCGAGCAACAAAACGTCAAAACTTTGTTCTTTCAGCACTTCTTTCAATTCCATAAAGTTTAATACGCTTTGTGTTTTATCCACAAATTCAAAAGTGGATAAAAGCACCTCCAAGCCATCTAATACCAAAAAGTGGTCATCTGCAAGTAAAATTTTCATTATAAACTAATTTTAACAGCTTATTAGATGTTAAAATTAGTTATTTCTCTTTTTAAAACCAAATAGACTTTAATTTGCAAACGCATACGGTGCAGAAAATTTTCCGTTGCTTACAGTTATTTTTTCTCCATCTGAAGAATAGGCTTCAAAATTGAAAGTACCTTTAACGATGTTGTTCGTGTTACTCACTATTTTTATCGTACCGTTTACTACACCGTTATTTCCTCCAAAAGTCACTCCTGTTTCAGTCATAATGTCTGTCCATACCGAAATGGTTGCGTTAAAGGACGTTTGGTCGTACGTATTCATCAGACCTTGAACAATCGGATATTCTCCCGGTTCGGGCAAGGCAATTTCATCATTAGAATTTTGCTCAAAACGAATATGCCATATTGCATCATTATGATAAATACCTTCATCGTCCGCTATTTGAAAATACTTGACATTGTATTGGTTGTTCAAGTAATAAACAACGTCTTCTTCCATTGAGGCATTTTCAAAATCTGAAATGTCAAAGGAAATTCGACCATCTTCAATGGTTACAGAAGTATCAGAATTATCGTCATCGCTATTGCAAGAAAAAAGAAATAGTGAAGATGTCATCAGTATTGCTAAAAGATAGGTTTGTCTAAAAATTTTCATTTTGTTTCTGTTTTTTGTTACGCATTTTATTTTGCTACTCTCTTTTTTTGATAGACCACATACATTCTTTTGTCCGAGTCCGGACGCATTTGAACACCAACAGTCATTTTGCCGTCTTCAATGCTATGAATGAGCCAATTTATGCTTCGTTCCCCTTTGGTTAGGGTTAGGAAGTTGTCTTCTAACTTCCAATCGAATGTTGTTTCGTTGGCTTCGCAACTTTTGTTGTGTTTTACTTCTTTTGCGGTACGGTCTGCGGTAAACACGCTGTGGTCTGTCTCGCAATCGGGATTGTCTTGTTGATGTAGCATTAACGAACCTTCACCATCATCACCCAGTAATATACCTTGGATTTCCCAAGTACCAATAAGTGCTTTTTCGCTTTGTGCATTTCCGTTGCAGGAAAATAGCATTAATGCCGTTAGTACAAGGGGTGTTTGCTTTAAAATATTCATTTTGTTTTCATTTTTTACCTTCCGATAATTTTTAAAACCCTTTGAATAAAGAGAGAACGGAAGATGAGTTTAAAATTAAAAGTTATCTTTTCAATTCGATTAAGGTACTGCGACTACGATTTCGCCAGTAACACTAACGGGGTCGCCTGATTGCCCTAATTTAAACTCACCGCTAAAATTCAGGGTAAAAGAAGCTACCGTACCATCTTCGCCATACATAGAAATCGAATGTTCTTTGTAATTGCTTATGGTTATGTTGATAGCACCAACAGGTCTATATTTATCCTCTATCGTCCGTTGCCCGAAGGTAATACCGACTCCGGACCCCGGAATAGTTGCCTGGTTGTTGCTGTCTATGGCAAGTCCTATCCCAAATTGAAAATCACCGGGCACGTCCTGTAATATCCCTGTCAATACCTTACTGTTAATCTCTTCACTATACTCCACAAAGGCAACGGGGTAATAAACGCTGCCTGTTTCCTTTGGTACGCTCCCTTGATAGGTTGTCCCGTTCGCTACTTCGATTCGGTAAGTATGCTCGCCAGTAGTAGATGAACTTTCTTCTTCTTTTTTATCGTCACTCTTTGAGCAAGCTGTAATAAAGCATAAAGCGAAAACATAAATTGCTGTTTGTAACACTGTTTTTTTCATCTTGTTTCTGTTTTTTTTTGTGAATTAAAATAAACGACAAGCAAACAACTAATTTAAAATGCCTGCCTGCCGTTTGTTAAAAATTAAGGAGTGCAATATTCTGCTCCTACGTTATCGTATGTAATATTGGTTACGGTAAGGTTTTCAAAATAATCATCATATAATGCATAAAATGTACAATTTTGCAAGTCCTTAAACGTAGTATTTGAAACGGTTAATTTAGGGCTTGCGTGCAAATAAATAGCTCCCGTATTTTGATGATTACCTACTGGAAAATCTCCTTTGGCATTTTCGATAATGGCGTGGTTGATTACATTATTTTCCTGTGTAAATCCAAACATTATTCCTCCCCAATTCGTACCGTTATATGCTTTCAGAT
>DATGMY010000050.1:0-6023 GCA_035307005.1 Flavobacterium sp.
ACGGCGTACTCAAAAAGTTAGACAACAACAGTATTGAAAACAATTCATTTTGAACTAATGGCATCCTTTTTTTAGATTTAACTGGCTTTCAATTTAAACAGGGGACAATTCTTCTAAATGATGACATCGGCCCTCAAACGATAAAATTGCCTATTTTAAAACGATGTACAAGGAAACTTTGACACCTCATTCGGGCAAAACGGAGACGGAAAAGTAGTAACAGATCTAAAATGTCAATGAAACAATAGTCAACGCAAAAGAATTAACCGATAATGAAATTGTTTTTAGAAGGAGGAATAACGGGGCAGTTTTATAATTCAAACATTTTAGTTAAAATAAATTCAGACGGTTCATTAGATAATGTTTTCGGAACCAATGGCATAGTAAATCATTCTTATCCGAGAGTGGCACTCGAAGTTCAATTAGACGGAAAAATTATTCTTGGCGGAACCAAACTAATCAATTCCCATAATGCAGGTTATAATCTTGTCCGATTTGACAGCAACGGTAGTTTAGACCCCAGTTTTAACAACGGGAACGGTTTTGTTGATATAGATCTCCAGATCGCGAAGGACTCCAGTATATTAAATTAAAGGCTACAGATACATTGATTATCGGCGGGGGATCTAAACTAAATAATGTTGGCAACATTTACCTTAGCACGTATTCTTTTAGATACACCTTTATCCTTAGAAGAGCCTTTGGAGCAATTTATAAAGGTCTATCCGAACCCGTTTGAAGGAACGGTTTTTTGTAGAGGATTCCGAAGGAATAATAAAAAGCATCAAAATATTTGACAATACTAGTAGAATCATTAAAACGGTTTCAGAACCAGCACAAGCTGTTCTTGAAATACATACCAATTTTGTATGCGGTATTTACTTCATAAATATTGAAACCAAAGATAACAGAGTAATGAGTAAGAAAATGATTAAAAAGTAAATTAGTTTCTTAATAAAATCACCTGCTTCTATTTGGTGTACGATGAGAAACGTAATTTCCCAGATGTTTTTTCCGAAAAATCAACAAACAAAAGTTATATTTGTGCAGCAAATTAAACAAGAATGGACACAACTAAAATATTGATTATTGGTGCCTGCGGACAGATTGGCTCCGAACTTACTTTGAAACTGAGAGAAATTTACGGATTGAATAATGTAATTGCTTCGGACATTCGCAAAGGTGAACAGGAAGTTTTCCAAACCGGACCATTTGAATTGGTGGATGCGATGAACTTTGACCAAGTAGCCGGAATCATCGATAAATATCAAATAGACGAAGTGTATCTGATGGCTGCTTTGCTTTCGGCTACCGCGGAGAAAAATCCGGGATTTGCCTGGGATTTGAATATGAACTCCTTGTTTCACGTTTTGAATCTGGCAAAAGAAGGAAAAGTTAAAAAAATATTTTGGCCGTCAAGCATCGCTGTTTTTGGTCCGACAACTCCAAAAAATAACACACCGCAATACACCGTTATGGAACCATCGACAGTCTATGGTATTTCAAAACAAACAGGCGAACGCTGGTGTGAATATTACTACAACAAATACGGCGTAGATGTACGTTCGATCCGTTATCCGGGACTGATTTCCTGGAAAACGCCTCCGGGCGGCGGAACCACAGATTATGCCGTAGATATTTATTACAAAGCGGTTTCTGATAATAAATATACTTGTTTCTTAACTGAAAACACCGAACTCCCAATGATGTATATGGACGATGCTATCCGCGCAACTGTTGGGATTATGCAGGCAAAAAAAGAAGACATAAAAATCCGTTCGTCTTACAACCTGTCAGCGATGAGTTTTACTCCCAAAGAGATCGCAGCTTCGATTGCCAGCGTACAAACCGGTTTTGAAATTTCTTACGAGCCGGATTTTCGTCAGGAAATCGCAGATTCATGGCCGTCGAGCATCAATGATTCGGAAGCCAGAAAAGACTGGGGCTGGAGCCACGAATACGATTTAGAACGTATGACTAAAGTGATGTTGGAGAATTTAAAAGAAAAGTAAATTTATTTGGTTTCAAATAAAGTCTAAAACTATGTGCTTTGAGTACATCAACTTTTAGTTGCTAAAAATTTTATAGAGGTCATCAGATAATTACCTATTTTTAAACTTTGTAAAACCCATTAACACAACGTTTGTCATTCCGTAGGAATCTCTTATCAGTGCCGGTAAAGATGCTTACAGCATGACAAACATGATGTTAATTTTAAAACACTATATGATTTACAGCGTTGTTTCAATATATGAATTTAAGTTATGACTTCTAAAAATATATAAAAATGAGAAAAAACTTCCTGTTATTAATTGCACTTATCTTTAAGTGAAATTATTGTGGTTCAGGAGATGAAAACTTCTTTAAAAAAATCGATGAATTGGTTGGCATAAACGAATCTAATTTTGATAAAAGAGTATCAAAACTTATTAATGATTATAGATAATATGAAGCGCTGTTAATTAAGTCGGCGAATGAGTTTTTTTAAGACTATTAAAGTTATAGAAATTGTAGGCGACTATATCTAAAACCCAATTAGAAAGACCGGACTTTAATCTTTTGTATTATTTTGGTTAAAAAACACGTATTTTGAAGGTTTATTCTGCTGTTTTTATGAAAAAAAATTGTATGTTTGGGTGCAATCAAACAAATTAAAATTATGGATCAAAGAAAACGCAGAACCATCCTTTTTTTGGGGATGGCTTTATTTGCCATGTTTTTTGGAGCGGGAAACTTATTATTACCCGCTTTTTTAGGACTTCAAACCCGGACTGAATGGACAGCAGCTTTCACCGGTTTTTCCTTAACAGCTATTTTAGCACCGTTTTTAGCGATTTTTGCTGTGGCGATTTCAGGAAATTACTTTACAGATTTAGGAGCGCGTGCCAATGTGAAGTTAGCTTATATTTTAGCTTTAATCAATGTTTTGTGTATCGGTCCGCTCATCGCTTTGCCAAGATCCGGAGCCACGGTCTATGAAGTAGCTATAAAACCCCTGATGCCCGATGCACAGCCTGTGTGGGTTTCGGTTGTCTTCTTTGGTGTTGTAATGATATTGTCGTTTTCTTTAGAACGGATTACCGGAATTTTAGGAAAGCTCTTAGGACCCGTTTTGTTGCTTTTTCTTGCGATTCTTATTGTTCCCGGATTGTTTTCAGGTACTGAAGTCAATCTTCCTCCAACGCTTCTGGAAGATCGGTTTTATATCGGTTTTCACGAAGGGTATCAAACAATGGATGTTTTGGCAGGGTTGATTTTTGCTGTTATCCTGATTGCCGGTGCCAAACAAAAGAGTTATACACACGTAAACGATAGGGTGGAAGTAGTGGTGAAATCTGCGATTATTGCTGCTTTCTGTATGTTGTTGGTTTACGGAGGATTGTTTTATTTAGGAGCCCACGCTGGGGTGGAAGCAGCCGATATTAGTCGTTCCAATTTATTGGTTCATATCGCTACACAAAATTTCGGAAACAGTGGCGTGTATCTGATTTCGGCACTCATGATTCTTGCCTGTGTCACAACAGCTATTGCACTGACGGCGGGTTCTGCTAACTTTTTTGAGCGTTTGACTAAAGGAAAACTGGGGTATATCGAAGGTGTTATTTCTGTTACCTTAGTTTCAGTAATTCTAAGCATTACCGGCGTAGATGCCATTATCGATTATGCGGCAGGGTTGCTCAATTTTATTTATCCGGTAACATTGGTTTTGATTCTTTCGGTTTTGCTTTTTGGCGGCACCATTAAAAGCCAGAAACCTTATTTTATTACTTTGATCGTAACTATGTTGGTTTCATCTGTTCGTGTTTTAATTAAATGGTTTCCGGAAGAAGAAACTTTTCAGCAATTGTTGCATATCCTGCCTTTGTCGCGCTTCAATTTAGAATGGGTATTGCCTGCTGTTCTGACTTTTGTAATAAGTTGTTTTGTTTTGGATGGGAAATGGAACAAAAAATATAGATAAGGTAAGTTCAAATTAGATTTGGTTGTTTTACAAAGAAGTTGTACCTTTCAGAATCAATTGTTTAATTATTAAATTTTTAAAATGGGAAAAGGAGATAAAAAGACAAGAAGAGGAAAGATTATTAAAGGCAGTTATGGTGTGAAACGTCCGAGAGACAAGAAAAAAAGCACTGAAACAGCTGAGAAATAATCAAAAAAAGCGGATGAACTAATTTCATCCGCTTTTTTTGTTACCTGTTACAATTTGCAGTCCAGGTGGCACCGTCTTTTAAGAATAAAATTCTCAACTCGTCGGCGTTGATTCTGATGTAATGTGTTTCGGTAGAACCAATCATCACTGCGGTGTTTTCGTTTTTCTCGATTTCAATACCTGTAATATCGGGAATTCCATCTGAAAACAAAAAATTATACTTGTCACCCATTTTCACTACCTGGACGTGACCGTCATCATTTGATTTGTTTTCTCCGTCATCCATATAACTTACTGTTCCGTTATATCTTCCGATAAAAAAATCATTGTCTGCCGGATCGTCATCGTCACTACAACTTACAAAAGACAAAGCTGAAAGGGTAATAAATAAAACTCCGAAAATCTTTAAAAACTTTTTCATAACAATTTATTTAAAATTTAATTTATAGGTAATAAAGTACAATTATTATGCCCTATGCGGTTTTTGCGGAATTTCTGTAAATAAATATACTTATTGTGTTAAATTTGAGGAGATTTTACTCGTTTGTTGTAGTGAATTTCTTTAAATACACCCACGCAAGACCGGCACCCATGCTTGCCATTCCCACGCCCACCAAAACAGGAGTGTTGTAAGCAAACCCTAATGTAATGGGAATGCCGCCAAAATAAGCACCTAATGTATTTCCAATATTAAAACTTGCCTGACCTGCCGCTGCCGCAATTGTTTCAGAGCCTTTGGCTGAATTGATCAGCATCATCTGTAAAGGAGAACCCGTTGTGAAAGCGACCAATCCTGTTACAAATGCCATAATATAAGCCATTTCAGGAATGGATGCGGTCAGGTACACCGCAATTAATGTAAGTGCCATCATTGAAAAACAGGCAATAGCTGCTTTGGTAGGTGAAATGGTATCGGCGAGTTTTCCTCCTAAAATATTTCCAAAAAACATTCCCAGCCCCACTAAAACCATTATGAGAGGCACACGCTCTTCTGCCAGGTTTCCCACTTTGGTAACCATAGGCGAAATATAGGATATCCACGAGAATAACCCACCGGTTCCGATCGAAATAACGGCGATAATCAACCAGGCTTTGGTTTGTTTAAAATATGAAAGTTGCTGAGTAAGCTTTCCGCTGGATCGGACATCTATATTGGGAAGCCAGAAATACAAAGCTGCGAACGTCAGTAGTCCTAACGCCGCAATGATTCCGTAAGTAATACGCCATGAATAATGATGCCCGATGTAGGTGCCCAACGGAACACCGGCAAGGTTGGCGATGGTCATTCCTGTAAACATAAATGCAATGGCCCGGGCTTCTTTCCCTTTTTGTGCTAATTGTGCCGCAACAACCGAACCTGCCCCGAAGAATGCTCCGTGAGGCAACCCCGATAAAAAACGGGAAATCGCAAGGCTGTGAAATTCGGGTGCAATGGCAAACAGTCCGTTGAAAATTAAAAACAGCACCATTAAAAACAGCAATACTTTTTTAGGTGAAATTCTTGTTGTCAGCAATGTTAAAACAGGAGCGCCCACCACAACTCCCATTGCATAAAGTGCTATAAAATGCGCAGCCTGGGTAATCTCGATCTGCTGATCTTTTGCAATGTCCTGCAAAATTCCCATCATGGTAAATTCGGTCATTCCGATGGCCAATCCGCCACATGCCAACGCAACCAATCCTTTATTCATAGCTTATATAAAAACTACAAAGGTATTTAAACTTAGGAAGATAATCAGTTAACAACCGACTTAAAACTTCTGCTGTTTCTTCTCATTTTTCTTTATACTTTATTTGAATCAATAAATGAAGAGTAATGATAAAAAAAATGATTCTATACGTGTGAAATTTGTCAGGAATTAATATATTCGTA
>DATGMY010000051.1:0-2506 GCA_035307005.1 Flavobacterium sp.
GGAGATCTTTCAATGGATATTGTGGATTATTCCAAATTCATTCAACTTCATCTGAAAGGTTTGTTTGTCGGGGATAATTACCTGAAAACCGAAAGCTACAAAACACTTCATTTAGGAAAATCAAATATGGCTTATGGTTGGGGAAATATTAAAAATAATGAACAGACATTCAGCTATCACGATGGCAGTGCCGGGACATTTTACACACATTTGCTGATTTCCCACGAAACACAAGCTGCTGTGATTGTATTTGCCAATGCCGCAGATGCCAATACGCAAAAAGGAATTTATAAACTAAGAGAACAAGTTGTACAAAATAATGATAACTTCGTAAACGATTGAAATAAAAATTAAACAGATCCTCAATGAAAAAATCCCTTTTATTAAGCTCGGTTTGTCTTATTTTTGCAACATCTTGTAAAAAAGAAGAAAGCAAAATGACAAACGACATTCAACCGCCGGTGGCTAAAATTGAGCCAACGGTTTTAGAAAAGCACGGACACGAACGTACCGACAATTATTTTTGGTTAAACGACAGAGAAAATCAGGAAGTAATCGACTATCTGAATGCAGAAAACGAGTATTACCAAAAGATGACTGCTCATACCAAAGAATTTCAAACTTCTCTTTTTGAAGAAATGAAAGAGCGTATTAAAGAAGACGATTCTTCTGTTCCGTATTTCTATAACGGATATTGGTACATTACCCGATATGAAACAGGTAAAGATTATCCGATTCATACCCGCAAAAAAGGAAGTATGGATGCACCGGAAGAAATTATGTTTGACTGCAACAAAATGGCAGAAGGTCAGAGTTATTTCCATTTGGCAGGGGTAAATGTAAGTCCGGATAATAAATTAGCAGCTTTTGCCGTGGATAATGTAAGCCGCAGAATTTATACGATTCAGATTAAAAATCTTGAAACAGGCGAAATTCTTTCGGATAAAATCGAGGGAGTTTCAGGAGGTTCTTCCTGGGCAAATGACAATAAAACGTTGTTTTATGCAGGAAAAGATGCTCAAACGTTACGTCAGGATAAAATTTACAAGCATAAGCTCGGAACTTCGCAAAGTGCTGACGAGATGGTTTATCACGAAAAAGACGACACATTCAACACGTTTATTTATAAGGAAAAATCAAAAAAATACCTGATTATCGGTTCAGGAAGTACGATGACTACCGAATATCAGATTTTGGATGCAAATAATCCTGATGGAACATTCAAAGTATTCCAGCCGAGAGTCAGAGGATTGGAATACGGAATTGATTACTACGACGGAAAATTTTATGTAGTAACCAATAAAGATGAGGCTACGAATTTTAAGTTAATGGTTACTCCCGAAAATGCTACCACTCAGGAAAACTGGACAGATGTAATTCCGCACAGAGAAGATGTATTGCTGGAGGGAATCGATATTTTCAAAGATTATTTAGTGATTAGTGAAAGAGATAACACCAAAGGATTGAACAATATTCGTATCAAGCCCTGGAACGGACAGGAATATTATTTGCCGTTTGAAAGTGAAACTTACACCGCTTATACCACTACAAACATTGATTTCAATACAGACAAATTGCGTTACGGTTATCAATCGATGAAAACACCGGCTTCGACCATTGAGTTTGATATGAAAACCCAGGAGAAAAAAGTATTGAAAGAGCAGGAAGTGTTGGGAGGGAAGTTTAACAAAGACAACTATGTGGAGGAAAGAGTTTGGGCTACTGCAGCAGACGGAACTAAAGTTCCTGTTTCAATGGTTTACAAAAAAGGTCTGAAAAAAGACGGCAAAAATCCATTCTTATTATATGCTTATGGTTCGTACGGTGCTTCGATGGATCCGTATTTTTCAACAGCAAGATTGAGCCTGGTGGACAGAGGGTTTATCTTTGCTATTGCACATATCAGAGGTGGAGAAGACTTGGGAAGACCGTGGTATGAAGACGGAAAACTGTTGAAAAAGAAAAACACATTTACCGATTTTATCGACTGTTCTAAATTCGTCATCGAACAAAAATATACTTCAAAAGAACATTTATATGCTTCAGGAGGTTCAGCCGGCGGATTGTTGATGGGAGCAATAATTAATATGAATCCGGAGCTGTACAACGGAGTCATTGCAAGTGTTCCGTTTGTGGACGTGGTTACAACAATGCTTGATGATTCGATTCCTCTAACGACAGGAGAATACGACGAATGGGGAAATCCGAACGAAAAAGAATATTACGAATATATGCTTTCGTATTCGCCTTATGACAACGTAAAAGCACAGGCTTATCCAAATATGTATGTTTCCACAGGATTGCACGATTCTCAGGTACAATATTGGGAACCTGCCAAATGGGTGGCTAAACTCAGAACAATGAAAACGGACAACAACCTATTGTTCCTCGATACCAATATGGACGCAGGACACGGAGGAGCTTCCGGACGTTTTGAAGCTCTGAAAGAAGTTGCCAAAGAATATGCATTCCTTTTGGATTTGGAAGGGATTAAGAAGTAATATTC
>DATGMY010000052.1:0-5972 GCA_035307005.1 Flavobacterium sp.
TCAAATTGCATTGTCGTCAATCCTTCTACCGGTAAATCTTCCATTTCTTGATAAACTTCTCCGTCAATTGTAATTTTTAGACTAATAGTATTCAAGTTCCATTTTCCTAATAAATGGTTTGTTTCTTCTATCGTTGGTGCATTATCGTCACTTGAACAAGAGGCTAAACCAAACAGACCAACTGTAGCAATAAACAAATAAGAATAAATACGTTTCATTATCATTTTTTTTAATATTAAATTTTGCACAAAATTACATTAAATATTCTTAAAATAAAATAGAACGGTTTTAAATTAAAAACCCAATCAATACCCCTGTTAAAATAGCCAAAAGTTTTGCGGAATTAAATTTGTGCCCTTCGCTGCTTTCAAAAATGATTGTTGAGGAAATATGAAATAAAATCCCAATGACAAAAGCCGAAATTTCAGCATAATAATTAATCAAAAAAGGAACGGAATGCGACAACAACGTTCCAAAAGGCGTCATCAAAGCAAACAAAATCATAAAAAGAAAAATGATTTTCCGGTTTAATCCTGCCTGCACAAAAAACAACGTAAGAATAATGGCTATGGGAAAATGATGTATGGCAATTCCCAACGCCAAATGATCGTGCTGACTGACCGGCAAACCTTCAAACAAGGCGTGTAAACACAAACTTCCAAACAAAAGCCACGGAAGTCTGTTCATTTTTTCGTGAATATGTACGTGACCGTGCTCTGCTCCTTTGGAAAAATATTCCAAAATAATCTGGAAAACAATTCCCAACATAATAAACAACCCAATGGTTTTCATTCCGTTGTGGTCATGGTCGTGATGACCGTGTGCGTGATCGTGGTTTACTGTCGCTTCTAAAATATGTGCATACACTTCGGGCAGTAAATGCGAAACCGTCATTGTCAATAAAAAAGCCCCGCTGAATGCCAGAAGCAGTTTGATCAGTTTTTTATTCTGAGGCTTGATTAGTACAGCAACCAGGTATCCTGAAACGACCGCTATAAATGGAAGAATATAAACTTGCATTATTTAAAGATCATAATTAAACGATTGGATTCCTGTGCATCAAATTTTTGTAAACGGTAATTGCCAAAAGTATCTAAAAGATAAATTCCCGCTTCGTCCATCATTTGTTCAAAATCGTGCAGCGTAAAAGCTTTTACTTGTTCAGTAAAATCATATTTCGTTTCCTGATGAGAAAATTGTATGTTTTTAAAAATAGAACCGTTGTCTGTCCAGCGTTTGATGTGAAAATCAATTCCATCCACAGTTTTTGTTTCTTCAGGTACCATATTTTTTATCACTTTATGGACATTCATAAAATCCAATACTGCCAGTCCATAATCATTCAAACTGTTGTGAATGGCTTTCAACGTTTTTAAATGGTCTTCATCATTGGGAAAATATCCAAAGCTGGTAAATAAATTAAAAACAGCGTCAAACTTTTCTCCAACAGGCTCGCGCATATCCATAACTTCAAAGTGCAACAACTCATTTTCATATTTTTTCGCAGATTCAATACTGCTTTCAGAAAGGTCAACGCCCGTTACATCATACCCCAGTTTATTCAGATAAACCGAGTGTCTCCCGCGTCCGCACGCCAAATCCAAAACCTTAGCCTGTTCGGGCAAATTGAGATATTGCGTAATATTGTCGATAAATAACTGTGCCTCGCTATAATCGCGATCTTTATATAAAATGGGATAAAATGGTGTATTGAACCAATCTGCATACCAGTTTTTTTTCGTTTCTTGCATAGTAGAAATATTGTGAATGCAAAAATAAGCTATTTTTGCAGAAGTAAATCAATTTAATCGTTCCTGAAGGAAAGGAATTGTCTATGGAAAATTTTAAAATGGTAGCCAAAACCTTTTTTGGTTTTGAAGAAGTATTGGCAAACGAGCTGCTGAAGCTGGGTGCACAACGTGTGGAAAAAGGCACGCGAATGGTTAGTTTTTATGGCGACAAAGGCTTTATGTACAAAGCCAATCTGGCATTGAGAACGGCATTAAAAATCCTGAAACCGATCAAACAGTTCAGAGTTTTTAATGAAACCAGTTTGTATGAAGGCATACAAAGTATTGACTGGAAGGATTATTTAAAAGTACATCAATCGTTTGTGATAGACGCTACTGTTTTTTCCGAACAATTCAATCACTCGCAGTTTGTTGCATTGAAAAGTAAAGATGCGATTGTGGATCAGTTTAAAGAAATGTATGACGAGCGTCCGAATATTGACAAAGACCATCCCGATTTGCGCATCAATATTCATATTCAAAAAGATGTGTGTACTGTTTCTTTGGATACTTCCGGAGCCTCGCTGCACCACAGAGGATACCGCACAGCTACCAATATTGCTCCGATTAATGAAGTTTTGGCAGCGGGAATTCTGATAATGAGCGGCTGGGAAGGACAAACCGACTTTTTGGATCCTATGTGCGGTTCGGGAACATTTTTGGTGGAAGCTGCTATGATTGCCTGCAACATTCCTGCAAACATCAACCGAAAAGAATTTGCTTTTGAAAAATGGAACGACTGGGACAATGATTTGTTTGAAAAAGTAGAAGATTCACTGCTAAAAAAAATTAAAGAATTTCATTACGATATTATCGGATATGACAAAGCACCGTCTGCTGTAGCCAAAGCAATTGACAATGCGCGAAATGCAAACTTAGACGATTATATCAAGATAGAACAAAAAAACTTTTTCGAAACTCAAAAAGAAACCGAAAGACCTTTACATATTGTATTCAATCCACCCTACGGTGAGCGTCTGGATATTGATCTGGAACGTTTTTACCGTGAAATTGGTGATACACTAAAACAAAGCTATCCGGGAACACAAGCCTGGTTTATCACAGGAAATTTAGAAGCCCTGAAATTTGTGGGCTTAAAACCTTCGAGAAAAATAAAATTGTTTAACGGAAAATTAGAGTCACGTTTGGTGAAATACGAAATGTATGCAGGCAGCAAACGTACAAAATTTCAAAACAGAGAACGTTATGAATAAAACAACCAAAGTTTATATGGTGCAATTTTTATGTTTTGCAATCATTTTTTTAATTATTCGTTATACCATCGGTTATTTCGGATGGTTGTCGGGCTATTGGATTCCGATTGTCAGCGGTGTGTTGACGATTTTTTTGGCACCGCAATTCAAAGTTTTTAAAGTCGATGGCAAAGAAACGGTTTTTGTCGCCTGGATTTTTAGTAATACCGGCAAACCAGTACATTGGCTTTAATTCTTTAGAAGACTTTTTGCAAACACAAAATTCTAACAGAGGTTTTCTGTAAAACTAATAATTTACGGTAAACCAGACCATTCTGATAAAAAAACATCCAAAAGAATTATTGTTGTCAATCCTTTTTTATACTTTTAAAGAAAAAAAGAAATGAATAAATTACTATCTATCCTATTTTTAGGAGTTGTATTAACTTCGTGTAACAATCAAAATAATTGGAATATCAAACCTTCGGGAGAGCAAGTTACGGAAACTCTTTCCATAGAACCTTTTAAAATATTGCTCAATAATTCTTCGGCAAATATTGAATTGGACTTCGGTATTAAAGAAAACGAAATCATTATTACAGGCGATAAAAATTTCATTGAAAACCTTGATATTCAAAATAAAAACAACACTTTGGATATTTCAAACAAAAAAAAGGTTTCGTTCAATACTAAAACATCGCCACTTCTTATAAAAGTAAACAATCCTTCACTTCAAAAGGCAGTTATTGCCGGTAGCGGATCCATTGTTACCAAGAATGTAACACTGACCAATGATTTGGAATTTCAAATTTCGGGTGCAGGCGAAATAAACGTAAAACTAAACAATGATATCACTTCCATTTCAATATCAGGCGCCGGTAACGTCCAGTTGCAGGGCAAAAGTAACGAATTAAAGGCCGTAATGTCGGGAGCTGGTAATTTGGATGCAGAAGATCTTGTCAGCAAACGTGCAACTATTGAAATATCGGGTGCAGGAAACGCACGCATTCATACTACAGAGGAAATCAATGCCAAAATATCGGGTATCGGAAGTTTGAAATACAAAGATTACGAACAATTAAAAGTCGTTGAGAAAATATCGGGTATTGGCAGTGTAAAGCCTTATTAAAAACATTTTTAAAAACCAACTTTCATTCCTCTTAATTTATCCATAGATTTGTGAAGTATGATTATGAGAAATGGGCACATTAGTTATTAGTAAAAAGGAAAATAATAAGTATAAATATACGTACAACAACAGAAAGGGAAATACGCTTTTGACCAGCAACAGTCATGAATCCAAGGCACACTGCATCAGCGAAATCAACATTCTGAAACGCAATTTTTCAAGTATAGAGTATGTACGTTATAAAACACCATCGGGTAAATTATATTTTAAAATCAGTGTCAACGGGCATCTCTTAGGATCGAGTCGGAAATTTACCACTCCGTTGTTAATGGAAAAAGGATTAAATGACTTCAAGTCTTATTTTACAATATCTGAAGTACTGGATTTTACTGAAGATGTTTTTGAGACGTTTCCCGAAATCGTTTTTGATGAACTATAATAACAAAAAATAATTCAATTATGAGAAAAATCTTAGCAATAGCTTTTCTTTCTTTCTTTTCGGTGGCAACTTTTGCACAGGAACGCAATATTAAAGCCAACGGTGTGGTACAGGAAAAAAACCGGCGTGTACAGAAATATACTAAATTGGTGGTGGAAGGTGAAATCATCGTTGAAATTCTGAACAATCCCTTTAAAAATGTTGTACAAACAGTAGGTGATGCCAATTTGCATCAATTGATCCAAATCAATGTGCAGGATGAAGTGTTGACTGTGAAACGTCGTCCGGGATTTGCTATTCAGAATCAGACCGTTCCTTTAAAAATCAGGTTAATGACTCAGGATCTGATTGAAATAACGATGAATAGTGATAAAGGAAGTATAACAAATATGGGAGTTATTGAAGTTCCGGAATTGAAACTGACCAATACAGGAGAAGGAAAAATGGAACTTCGTGTTCGAACCGAAACTCTTAGCCTCAATACCGAAAACAACGCAGCCATTACGGTAGAAGGAAATGCCAATACGGTTAAAATTCAAAGCAATAGTTCCGGAGACATCAACATGCAGGAATTATCTAACTTTTTCACAGAAGTCGTTTCAAACGGCAGCGGAAACATCTACACCAACACGGTCAACGGAATCGACGGAAGCCTCAACAGCAGTGGAAATTTGTACTATATCCTGACAAAAGTGATCAATGTTGAAGAAAACGGAACAGGAAAAGCTTTAAAAATGTAAGGCTAATTAATTTGTATATAACACCTTACAAAAAAAGTAAAATATTAGTAATTATTTTCTTTGCAGGTTAGTAAAATGTATGTACATTTGCAACCGAAATAACAAACCAAATGGCGAGGTAGCTCAGTCGGTTAGAGCGCAGGATTCATAACCCTGAGGTCACGGGTTCAACTCCCGTCTTCGCTACAAAGACTCTTAGAGTCCTTTCAAAAAAAGATTTGTGAATTTGCTTTTTTGATCGTAGGAAAATTCATTGAAAATACATCGCGGGATAGAGCAGTAGGTAGCTCGTTGGGCTCATAACCCAAAGGTCACAGGTTCGAGTCCTGTTCCCGCTACAAAGAAAAGAGAATCAGAAATGGTTCTCTTTTTTTGTGGGATAAAATCAAGCATTTCTTATACCTCTTCCTTTTACTTTCAATATAGAAATGTATTAAAAAAGGTTCAAAATTAGGTTGCAACTTTTCTTTCTTTGGGTTGCATATTATTAAACTTATAATCAACAAATTAAATCACTTTTTTATGTCAGCAATTTCATTTAAAATATTATTTCTAATTTCTGTAACCAGAATGAATAAAAAAGGCTTAGTTCCTATCCTATGCAGAATAACCTATCAAGGGTACAGAAAAAACTTCTCTACAGGATTATTTATCAATCCTAAGCATTGGGACAACAAACAA